>JALYUC010000211.1 GCA_030853965.1 Verrucomicrobiota bacterium
TTTGGATTGGCAGGATTCAAAGAACGCAAAGGAGCTCGTTATCTTGTTTTTCCGAAATCGTTGAAGCGATTTGAGAACAAGCGCATCGTAGGAATCAATTGGGAGCTGATAAAATGACCATGACCGACGAAGAGCGGGTCCGTTATTCACGCCATCTCAGCATGCCAGAAGTGGGCGAGGAGGGACAACGGCGTTTGAAAGCGGGGCGCATCTTGTGCCTCGGTGCCGGTGGACTCGGCTCGCCAGCCGCGCTTTATCTCGCAGCAGCCGGAGTCGGCACACTCGGACTTGTCGATTTTGACGATGTCGATCTTAGCAACCTACAACGGCAGATCTTGCACGGAACAAAAGATATCGGCCGCAAAAAAATAGAATCCGCGCGGGCACGATTACAGGACGCGAATCCGAATATCACCATCGAGGCGCACAATTGCCGATTCACGAGCGAGAACGCGGCCGATCTTGTGGCGCGCTACGACATTGTCGTTGATGGCTCGGATAATTTCCCGACACGATATTTGTCGAACGATGTCTGTGTCTGGGCGAAGAAGCCGAATGTCTACGGCTCGATTTTTCGCTTTGAGGGTCAGGCGACGGTGTTCGCGCCGCATCTCGGCGGACCGTGTTACCGTTGTTTGTTTCCGGAGCCGCCTACTCCCGGAACTGTTCCGAGTTGCGCGGAAGCTGGCGTCCTAGGTGTTTTGCCCGGAATCATCGGGACAATTCAGGCGACCGAGGCAATCAAATTAATTCTCGGCTCGGGGGACCCGCTGGTGGGCCGGCTGCTGCATTTCGATGCGTTAAAGATGAAGTTTCGTGAGTTCAATATCCGGCGAGATCCGCAGTGTCCCGTTTGCGGCGAATCGCCCACGATCACGGAGGCGATTGATTACGATGAATTCTGCGGGACGAGTGACGATGGGGGCGCGGCGATCTCGGTGTCCGAGTTGAAACGCAAGATCGACAACGGCGACCCAATTGTGATTGTCGATGTGCGGGAGCCGTTCGAATACGAGATCGCGCACATCGAAAACTCGAAGCTGATTCCGCTGAGTGATCTTCCTGATCATCTGGACGAACTTGATCGCGCGAAAGAGATCGTAACGCTTTGCCACACTGGTACGCGCAGCGCGGGCGCGGTCGATTTCTTAAAGGGCGCAGGATTTGAAAGAACATTCAATCTCAAAGGCGGCATCGATGCATGGGCGGCTGAGATTGACCCGACGATGCAGAAATACTGAAGGCGGCGGGCCGCGCCGTTATTTCACGACCGAGGCCAAGTCCGCGGCACTCGGCACGTCATTCCATTGCTGCAACAATTCGCCGCTTCGCCCAAATACGAATACGCGTAACACGCCCGACTCAAACGACATTCCCAAGCGCGAAACGATTGTGCCGTCGAAGTCCGCAACCGCATAAACATCGCGTCGGGGATCTCGCGCGAGCTTCTTCGCCGCATATCGCGGCTGCAGGCGTTTGGCCTCGGCGTCGAGCCGGCGCCGCATGACCGCAGCGAAAAAAAGACGCATCGGCGCGCTGCGTCTTTTTTGGAAGTTAACAATCGTTACCATTCGGTAAGCCGGATCGCCGAGGCAAAATTCGGGAACACGATCGCCGACCAGGCGCGCCTTTTCGAAATCGGCCGATGTTGTTACAACGATGACGGTAATGTGGCCATCCGCGGTGGAAAGCTTGTTACTGTCGACATCGATGAGATTAAGTGTGTAATTGCCGCCCACCGCCATGTCGGCGTAGATCGATAAGGGAATGCAAAACGCGGTGGCAACGAAAAAGAATTGCAGTGTCCTTAGCCTCACGAGTAATCACGTTTGCGATAATGAGGCCTGCTGACAAGCTCGGGTTCCAATATTCCAAGTCATTCCGACCGCCTTGCTCAGCCCGTATCCTTTGGCCGATCGTGTTCTCTCTGCTCCTCGGCGGGTGCGATCGGATGATAACGCCGCGTCACGCTCAAATCATGAAGGATGCTGATACGAAGGCCGCGCAGGGCGACTATTTACGGGCAATCAACCTCTACGAAGCCGCCCTCGATGACACTCCGCGTTGTGCCGATATCCACTATAAATTGGCCTTACTTTACGACGACAAGATGAATGACCCGCTAAACGCGCTGCACCATTTCAAGCGATACCTAATTCTTAATCCAAACGGAGCTCGCGCGAACGAGGTAAAAAATTTTATGAAGCGTGACGAGGTTGGGTTGTTGACCAGCTTGTCGGGCGATTCAGTAGTTACGCGAGCGGAAGCGGCGCGATTGAAAAATGAGAATCTTGATTTGCGAAAAGAAGTTGAGGAACGCTCGCTCAAGCCGCACGCCGCTGTGGATAAATCGGCGATGCGCGATGCGCGACCCGAAAAGGCCAAAACAAAAAAGTCCAAGACTCGCACCTATGTAGTGCAACCTGGCGACACCCTGTTTTCGATTGCGCGGAAGTTCTATAAATCCTCAGCGCGCTGGAGAGAAATTCGGGATGCGAACAAGGATAAAATTGACGACGCGACGAAACTAAAGCCCGGCGAGCGCTTGACGATTCCCTAACGTTCTATCGCGAGCCGTGGGGCGGATGCGTTGGTGGCGGAGTCGGTGGCGGAGTCGGCGGCGGAGTCGGCGGCGGAATGGGCGGAGG
>JALYUC010000214.1 GCA_030853965.1 Verrucomicrobiota bacterium
GGGCGGCATATTTTATCCGCACGGAGAATGTCGATGAAAGCTCAGAGCGGTATCAGCCTGGATAATGCAGCGGTCGCCGCGCTACCGAAACATCTGTTGCAATTCGCGGTCGACCAGCGCTACGACGATTACACGTCGGTCGATCATGCCGTCTGGCGCTTCATCATGCGGCAAAACACTTTTTTCCTAAAGGAATACGCGCACAAAGTTTATTTTCAGGGGCTGCTCGACACTGGCATTTCGTTCGAACGCATTCCGCGCATTCAGGAAATGAACGACATCCTCGGCAAGATCGAATGGGGCGCGGTGGCGGTAGATGGATTTATCCCGCCGGCGGCGTTCATGGAATTTCAAGCTTACAAGGTGCTCGTGATCGCGTGCGACATGCGGCAGATCCACCATATCGAATACACGCCTGCGCCCGACATCGTGCACGAAGCGGCCGGACATGCACCTATTATTGTTGATCGCGAATATTCAAATTACCTGCAGCGCTTTGGTGAAGTCGGCGCTAGAGCGATGTCATCGAAAACAGATTTCGAGCTCTATCAAGCGATCCGTCACTTGTCGATCTTGAAGGAGCAGCCCAACACACCGGTAAAGGAAATCGAAGAGGCAACCAAGCTGGTCGAACATCGACAAGCAAACTTGGGCAAACCTTCCGAGATGGCGCTGCTCTCCCGTTTGCACTGGTGGACGGTCGAGTACGGACTAATCGGCACGATGGAGAACCCGAAGATTTACGGCGCGGGCCTGCTTTCATCGATTGGCGAATCAGTTTCGTGTCTCGAACCGAAAGTGAAGAAAATCCCCTACTCCGTCGATGCGGCGAATGTTCCTTTCGACATTACGACGAAACAGCCCCAGCTTTTCGTCACGCGTGATTTCAAGCAACTCGCGAACGTGCTCGAGGAATTCGCAAGCAAGATGGCATTCATGGTCGGCGGACTCGAAGGCATTAATAAAGCGATCGAGTGCAATAATGTTGCCACCTGCGAATACTCATCGGGTTTGCAAGTCAGTGGTGCGTTCACCGAGGTGATCACCGACCAGAAGAAGCAACCTATTTATCTGCGCACGACTGGCAAAACGGCCCTTGCCTATCAACAAAAGGAACTCGAAGGCCATGGCATCGATCATCATGCGGAAGGTTTTGGTTCGCCGATCGGCAAGTGGAAAGAAACGTCGACATCTCCCGAGTCGTTGACCGACGACGGACTGCGCCAACTCGGAATTGTCGAAGGAAAGAAGACGAAGCTCGAATTTGCGAGCGGAATTACTGTCGAAGGCAAGATTGACAAACTTTTGCGGCGCGACGGCAAATTGCTGTTGATTACCTTTTCTAATTGCCGTGCGAGCTACGCGGATCGCATTCTTTTCGATCCGGAGTGGGGCACATACGACATGGCGGTCGGCGAAAGGATCACCTCTGTCTTTAACGGCGCGGCAGACAAGGACGCTTACAATCAGGTCGCGCTCATCCCGAAAGAGCGTACGATTAAAGTTCCTTCCGACGCAAAACGGAAGAAGCTCGAAAACCTCTACGCGCAAGTGCGCAAGATTCGGGAAAACAAAGTCGGTTACGAGCGATTGGGCGAAATATGGGAAACGCAGCAAGCCGAGCATCCCAACGATTGGTTATTGTCGATGGAGATTTTTGAGATCCTTGATACGACCGATCAACAGCCGGAACTAAAGGCTAAGATCGAGAAGTTCCTTAACGAGAAGAAAGTCACGACCAAAGACTTCGAAACTCTTATCAGTTGGGGTTTCCGCCTCGTCGAATATCACAAAAAGCCAGAGTACCAGGCGACGATGCAGGCGTCCCCGAAGTAAGGCGTGTTTTTCTCAGTCACGATTGACACGTCACGTGGGGGCGCATAGAAACGGCCCTTCGTGAATTGCCCTAGAACAGTTCCCCTCCTCGCGATCACCATTGGCGTCGTTGGTTTATTTTGCTTTTCGCTATCAGGCCGTGCCGCAACGGAGAATACACCCGCGAGTTCACGCACAAATTTAAGCCAATCGGCGCTCCCGCCGCCTGGCTTGGTCGAGCTGGGGCTGGGTTACGATTTCATTCATTTGGCGGGCGCGGCCGAAGCGGATCATCTGCACGGATTCGATACCTCGGTTTTTGTCAATATCGCTTCGTGGTTCGCAGTGGGTGGAGAATTCATCGCCGCTTTTGGAAATGGCCCGACGCGCTTCGGTTCCGACATAAGTGAAAGTCGATATGTCTACGTGCTCGGTCCTCGTTTGAGTATCTGGACCACGCCGAAAGTTAGAGTTTTTGTTCAGGCCCTTACGGGCTCCGCCCACGCCAAGTTGGAAGCGGAAGGCGGTTTTCTCCGCGATACAGCGACCGCCGATGCGTTTGCGTTATCGGCCGGTGCTGGTGTGGATTGGCGCTTCAGCGAGCATTTTTACTGGCGCGTGATCCAGGCCGATTATTTGCGCATGCATTTTACGGGCCAGGAAGATAATTGGCGGATCTCCACCGGGATCGTGTTCGCGTTCGGAGGAAAAAGGTAAACGCAATTAGAGCTTTTCGTCTCTGAAGTGACGTTTGCCTTTTTGGGCTTTGGCAAACTCGTCTTTGCTCAGAATGTTTTCGTCGAGTTGCATATCGATGCGACAAAAGTTTTTGAACCACGCCTCGATCCGTTGCTGATCTTTCATCACTTCCTCGGTCAGATAGTTCGCATCGATATTGATGCAGATTGCGCCGACCACACCAAATTCTTTGCGCATGATCGGAATGGTCGTGCATTTAAATCGGCGCGATCCGATATTTAGCTCGTAGTTGAGTTTGTCTTCGTTCTGGAGCTGACGCTTTTTCAGATCGATAAGCAAATTGGTCGTGCCGTCGCGCAGATGCCGGCCGGTGACATTATTTTCCAGGACAACGAGCGAATGCGCTGGATCGGCCAGGTTGTGCAGAAGAATTTCGATCCCGGTATTCGGGAAAGATTTACCGATGAGGCGAGTCAATCGCGCATAGTTCTCAAGATACTCATTCGTGTCGTCGGCGATCTTCTTGCCATCGTATTTTTCGAAAAGTTTGACGTACTCTTTTTGTTCGGCCGGCTCCAGTTGAGTGCGCACGTTGTTTTGTTCGCCGATAAAGATCAACTGTCGAGCCGCCGTGTGGTCCTCGTTCTTCAGAAAATAATGCATCCCAAGGCGGAAATCCTTAAGACTGAACTCTCCGAAGTTTTCGCGTGTGACGGTGAATGGATAAAAATCGTATTCATCCAGATTGCGCCCGAATTTGCGCCCCCGCTCCTTGTATTTCCCCCAAAGAAAACCGGCAGCCAAAAAAACCAACGAGGCAATAATCGAAGCGATAACGTTAATGCCTAGCTCATCTTGCAGAGCTTTCATCGATGCGAAGATCGACAATATCATTTCCGCAATCACAGATTTCCAGCCAGGCTTGAGAGACTGATATTTTCCATGGCGACATCGCTTGGTCGCGACAAAGCATAGGCAACTGCACCCGCCACTTCATCGGCAGAGATCATTTTGTCGCGCGGCCAATCGCCCTCCAGAGCATTCCAAATATCGGTATCAGTTGCGGCCGGATAAACATTGATCACGCGAATTTTGTGGTCGCGAAGTTCTTCGCGCACGGACTGGGAAAAACCTTCCATGGCGAACTTGCTCATACAGTAGCTGCTCCAATTCGCGAAACCGGTTTTGGCCGCAATCGAAAGAATATTTACCACGCTCGAACCAGGCGGCATGCGCGGCGCAAAATGCTGCGTCAAAAGGAATGGTGCTGTCACATTTACACCGAGAGTTTGTTCCCATTCGATCTGGGTGATTTCGGCAAACGGTTTTACGATGGCGATGCCGGCGTTGTTGACCAGAAGATCGAGCGGATCGTCGCCGACCTTGGAAATCAAATCCGAAACCCCTGATGTTTTCGCGAGATCATGAATGAGCTTAACTACGCGAGCGCAGCGCAATTGCACCGACTTGCACACCTCCGCCAGCGCGACGATATCGCGTCCGTGCAAAAGCAGCTCGATATCGGACGCAGCTAGCTTTTCCGCAATCGCGCGGCCGATGCCGCGACTGGCTCCGGTGATGAGATAGCGCTTCATTTTTGATATGAAGGGACTTGCTCCGTCATGTCCCAAATGTAAAGGACGCGACGGAGCGCGTCCCTCCATCAAATTCTTCGGAACGTAAAACGATTGTTAGGCGTTTCCCACAAGCGCAATCGCACGAGGCGTTGCTTGAGACGATTGTCGATCTTCGGCCAAAGGGCGCGCACGATATTTTCACCGGTGGAAGGTATTTCTCGAAAATCTTCCGTCTCCAAATCAAGATGTCGATCTTTCCAGGGCTCGAGCGCCTTTTCGATTGCGTCACGAAAGACCACGAAATCAAACAGCGTTCCGGTCTTCTCGTCGTACTTCCCGCCAATCGTCGCTTCGGTCACGTAACGATGACCGTGGCCGCGCAAATTATTGCATTTGCCGAAGAGCGAGATGTTTTGTTCGTCGGCGAACGTCTTCACATGCAATCGGTGCGCGGCGCTAAAAGGCATTCGCATTCCGAGAAACATGCTTTCATCATCCCAAACTTCCGCGAAGAAATCGTCGTGTTCGTGCAGGCGGATGCGAGAAAGCGGCAGGATTGCGTTGACCCGCTCGTAAATATATTCCGCTAAACTCTCCGTCGTCATGGCGCGGTCTTTCATGCCCGGCACCTGTTTGTTGAGATGGCGATGATCGAGCTCGGCATGAAGCGAGTGAAGGCAATTGTCGATCTTATCGTGACGCACAACCGGCGCTTCGCCCTCGAGTTTTTCCGCGCGAAAAGTCAGGCGTCCACGGTAATTGTGTCCGTGAAGAGAGGTTGCTTTGCCGAAACGTTCCGCGTTCTTCGCAGCGCTAAGATGCGGCGACTTTGTTTCACGCGCGGCCGAGAATTCAAACCAGTAATTTGCGTCGCACCCACCATCGGAATAAAACGTGGCGCTTCGTTCTGGCGACTCGGTCAGGTGGCAGGCCACGAGTTGCGCGTCGACCTCGGCAAATGCGGGCGTGACATCCATATACAATTGTCGCGCGATGTTCTCGGCCGTCGGCGGAACATCTTTGAACGAATCGTTGTCTTCGTTCAGAAATTTGTGATCGAAGCGTTCGCGGACAACTTCGCCGGCGCGTTCTTTGATCTCGCTGATGTTGATAAGCATTCCGGTTTTTGCATCGACCGGTCCGGAAAAAACAAAATAGGCCGAGTAATTTCGACCGACCCCGTAGCGTGCGGCAGTCTCCGGTCCGAAGGCGACCAGGTTCTCACTATCGGTCCAGCGCGAGACAAATAAGCGGCGCGAAGCCGAAAATTCGAGGCGTTTGCTGACCGTCAACAACATGACGGTAGCTAATCCTTGAGCAGAGAGAGAAATTCGGAACGGGTCCGCGCGTCGTCTTTGAAAGCACCGAGCAGACAGGAAGTTTTCATAATCGAGTTCTGTTTCTCGACGCCGCGCATCATCATGCAAAGGTGTTTCGCTTCCACAACCACAGCGACGCCGTTGGGTTGCAAACAGTCCATAAGTGACTCGGCGATTTGGGTGGTGAGGTTTTCCTGAATTTGCAGACGACGCGCGAAGACGTCGACAATGCGCGCCACTTTGGAGAGCCCGATGACTTTTCCATTCGGAATGTAAGCGACGTGGGCGCGACCGATGAACGGCAGTAAGTGATGTTCGCACATCGAATAAAGTTCGATGTCTTTGACAAGAATGATCTCACTGGCCTCGGAATCGAAAATTGCGTCATTGATGATTTCTTCAACGCTCTGGCGATAACCCTGGGTGAGAAATTCCATCGCACGCGCGGCGCGCGCCGGCGTTTTAACCAGGCCTTGCCGATCCGCGTCTTCGCCAATGGCGTCAAGAAGCTCGCGATAAATCTTGGTTAGCTTGCCGAGCTGGCCGGGCGGGAGCGGCTGCGCAACCCGATCGTCGGCTTCAATTTCTGGATCGTACGTTCGCAAGATCGACAATTCCTTAATCGAGCCAGCTGAGCGGATATTTTTCGTCGTCCATGGCGACGGCTGCTTCGGTCAACTCGAGCGTGTGTTGCGTGTCGAACATGACTGCGAGCTCTTCCGTACGGGTCGCGTTTTTGCTGGCCATGATTGTGCCCGGATGCGGACCGTGCGGAATACCGCGCGGATGCAGCGTGATCGATGCCGGTTCGATCCCACGGCGCGATCCGAAATTTCCGCGCACGTAAAACAAAACTTCGTCCGCCTCGACGTTGTCGTGGACCCACGGAATTTTCACCGCTTCGGGGTGCGTATCCAAAAATCGCGGGGCGAATGTGCAAACGACGTAGCCACGGATCTCGAATGTCTGATGGATCGGTGGCGGTTGATGAACCGTTCCGGTGATTGGTTCGAAATCCTGCGCGTTGAACGTGAATGGATAGACGTAGCCATCCCATCCGACGACATCGAATGGATTATGCGCCATCGTCACGCAGGTCCAGCGCGGACCATCCTTCACTAAAATCTCGGTGTCCTCTTCCTTGTCGATCGGGTCGAGTTCCGTCGGTCCGTGAAAATCGCGCTCCGAATAGGGCGAACCCATTTTGATCTGGCCTTCGCCATTCATGTAACGTTTCGGAATTCGCACCGGCCCGGCTGACTCGAGAATGAGATAATCTTCCTCTTCCACTTTATCGGGCACGAGCCGGTAAGTGATGCCGCGCGGAATGACAATGTAATCCTCCGCGCGATAGCGTTGCTTGCCGAACATCGTCTCGACGGTGCCGCCGCCTTTGAAGACGAAGATGATCTCATCGGCGCCGCCGTTCTTATAATACTGGAATTTGCCGTACGGTTTTTCGGGACGCGCGCGCCACGCCGTCATGTCCTGATTGAAAAGAATCGGAATGCGGCCGCTGTAGAGATCGCCCTTGCGCGCAATGTTTGCCGTGCGCAAATGGTGGTGACGCAGCGGGCTGTCCGCAGCCTTTTTCAGTTCCTCGCATTTCAGCAGCTTGACGCTGCGGACGCGTGTCGGCGGACGCAGATGATACATAATCGAGAAGGCTTCGTTGAAACCTTCGGTAGTAATCACGTGTTCGTAGGCGATGCCTTCGTTTTTGAATGTCGGCGCGGCGCCGTTACGATGAAACCAAATGTGATGTTTCCGCGGAATCTGTCCGAGCTTTTGATAAAATGGCATGTCTTCCTTCCTTTAGGTTGTCATCCCGAGCGGAGTCGAGGGATCTCTCGATATTCGCGAGCGAAGCGAGGGCCAGAGAATAGTTAGAGATGTTTCGACTTCGCTCAACATGACAGTTGGTTACAAATTGCCCCGCCGGTCCTGCTCTTTCTCGAGCGCCTCGAAGAGCGCCTTGAAATTCCCTTTGCCGAAACTCTTGGCGCCTTTGCGCTGGATGATTTCGAAAAACAATGTCGGCCGATCTTCCACTGGCTTGGTGAAGATTTGCAGCAAGTAACCTTCGTTGTCGCGATCGACCAAAATGCCAAGTCGCTTTAACGGCTCCAGGTCTTCATCGATGTGACCGACGCGAGCGGGCAACTCATCGTAATAAGTTGATGGAATATTCAAGAACTCGACGCCGCGCTTCTGAATCTCGGTCACGGTCTTCACGATGTCCTTGGTCGCAATCGCGACGTGCTGCACGCCTTCGCCGTCGTAGAACTCGAGATACTCTTCCACCTGCGATTTCTTTTTGCCCTCGGCCGGCTCGTTGATCGGAAATTTCACGAAACCATTTCCGTTGCTCATGACCTTGCTCATGAGCGCTGAGTATTCGGT
>JALYUC010000223.1 GCA_030853965.1 Verrucomicrobiota bacterium
ACGGTCGATCTTAATCTGCAGAACATTGTCGAAAATGAAATCGACATCGCCATGCGCGAATATTCCCCGCGAAAAGCGACCATCATTCTCATGCGACCCCAGACCGGCGAGATCCTGGCCATGGCCAACCGCCCGCATTTCGATCTGAATCAGCGCTCCGAAGCCAAGCCCGAACAAATGAAAAACCGCGCTATCATCGACATGATGGAGCCAGGCTCCACCTTCAAGATCGTGGCTGCGGCGGCGGCGCTTAACGAACGAAAGGTCCAGCCCGACTCGATGATCTTCTGTGAGAATGGACTTTGGAATTATGGCGGCACCGCGCTCCACGATCACAGGCCGTTCGCGGATTTGAGCGTTCAGGACGTTCTCGTGAAATCGAGCAATGTCGGCGCAGCCAAGCTTGCGCTGAGCGTGGGAGAACAAAAATTCTACGAGTACATCCGTCGGTTCGGATTTGGCGAACGAACCGGAATCGAGTTGCCTGGCGAGATCAACGGTTTGATCAGGCCACCGCAGTCGTGGAGCAAAATATCGATTACACGCATTCCGATGGGACACGAAATCGGAGTTACGCCTCTGCAAATGACGGTTGCGATGGCGACGATCGCGAACGGCGGAAAACTGATAACGCCACGGGTCGTGAAATCGGTTACGGCTGCCGACGGCAAGACGATCAGCTCCCTTTCGCCGGTGGTGCTCCGGCAGGTAATTTCTCCCCAGACGGCCAGACAGATCGGTAATGCACTGCGCGGTGTCGTGAGTGATCGCGGCACCGCCGCCGCCGCCGCCGTTCCCGGTTTTACGATTGCGGGTAAAACCGGTACTGCGCAAAAGGTTGATCCCAACGGCGGTTACGATAAAGGAAAGTACGTTGTCTCGTTCAGTGGTTATTTGCCCGCTGACCACCCGGAATTTGTCGGGCTCGTCGTTCTTGATGATGCGCAAACGAGCAAACCGGAATTGAATTACGGCGGACTAGTGGCTGGTCCGATCTTTTCACGCATCGCGGAGAAAGCCGCTCGCTACCTCGACCTCGAGCCGCACGAGGAGATTCGCAAAGCGTTGCCAGTAGAGCGAGTAGCCTTAAGCAATGTTTCGCACCGTTGAGCGCTTTGCCTCGGCATGCTGAAATTTCATGCAACTCAAAACTCTCCTCACCGCGACTCCCGTTCGCCAGGTCATCGGCACACTTGATCGCCCTGTGGAAAGCATCGCGTATGACTCGCGGCGAGTGCAGAGGAACGGCTTGTTCGTGGCGTTGCGTGGCCAAACGACCGATGGCCACGAATTTATCGATCAAGCCATTGAAAAAGGCGCCTCGGTGATTGTCGCCGAGCGCAATGGCAAACATCCGCGCGCAACCTGCGTCGTCGTCGACGACACACGTTCGGCCCTGGCCGATCTCGCTGCGACCTTTTATGGGTTGCCGGCGCGAAAATTGAAACTCGCCGCCGTGACTGGCACGAACGGAAAAACCACGACGACATTTCTCATTAAACATGTGTGCGAAAATGCCGGGTTACGTTGTGGATTGATTGGTACCGTTCGTTACGAAATCGGCGAGCGCGTTTTGCCGGCCACGCGCACCACGCCGGAATCGCTCGATTTGCAGGAGCTGCTTGCTCAAATTGCTAACGCCGGTTCTCGGGCTGCCGTTATGGAAGTCTCTTCGCACGCGCTCGCGCAGGAACGCACCCGCGGCCTCGAGTGGGACGTGGCGGTTTTCACTAACCTCACGCAAGACCATCTCGATTTTCACGGCACGATGGAAAATTACTTTGAGTCCAAGGCAAAATTGTTCGCGCAACTCGCGCAGCAACAAAACAAACGGAAGCCGGTCGCGATCGTAAACATCGATGACCGCTACGGCGAACAGCTGCTCGACAAGATCGACAAGCAAATTTCGGTCGTCACCTACGGAATGGGAGCGCGCGCCGATTTTCGCGCCTCAAACTATCGGATGGAATTCGGCGGCACGTCTTATCAGCTCGATGCGGGGGGCAAGAGCTATCTCGTGCGTGTGCCCTTAATCGGTCGATTTAATGTTGCCAATTCTCTGGCGTCGCTGGCTACCGCGAACGCGCTCGGTATCAGCTTGCGTGAAGCTGTGCTCAGTCTCGGCAAATCGCCGCAGGTGCCCGGCCGGCTTGAGACCGTTCCCGCCAAGCGGCAGTTCCAGGTTTTTGTCGATTACGCGCACAGTCCCGACGCGTTGCTTAACGTTTTGAAAACTTTGCGTGAACTTGAGCCGCGCCGTTTGATTGTTGTCTTTGGCTGCGGAGGCGATCGTGACCGGCAGAAACGCCCGCTCATGGCTGAGGCGGTGGATCGACATGCTGATCTCGCGATCATCACTTCCGATAATCCGCGCAAAGAAGATCCGGGCGCCATTATCGCCGAAGTTGAAAAAGGCTTTCGTTCCAATCATTACGAAAAAATTACCGATCGCGCGGAAGCAATCACGCGCGCCATTCAACTCGCCCAACCGCGCGACATCGTATTGATTGCGGGCAAAGGGCACGAAAATTATCAGGAGTTTTCCGATCACACCGTTCCCTTTGACGACGTTCAAGTGGCGCGCCGTGCGCTGGAAAACAGACCGGTGGATTTTTAGATGAATCAATTGTCGATCTTACAAATTTCGCAGTTTGCCGGCGCCACGCTGGCGGCAGGCGATGGAAATGTTTCGGTCGATCGGGTCAGTACCGACTCGCGCACGGTGAAGCGCGGCGAATTGTTCGTCGCTTTGCACGGCGAGAATTTCGACGGCCACAAATTTGTGGAAGCGGCTGCCAAGGCCGGAGCCGCAGGTGCCATTGTCGATCTTGCCTGGAAAGGGAACGTCCCCGCTAAGTTCGCATTGCTTCGCGCGAAAGATTCTTTGATTGCTTATCAAGATCTCGCCGCGAACTATCGAAAATCGCTGTCGCTCAAAGTCCTCGCCATCACCGGAAGCAATGGCAAAACGAGCACGAAAGATTTTGTTGCGGCAGTGCTCGGCCGCCGCTTTCGCGTGACGAAAACGGAAGGGAACTTCAATAATCACGTGGGCCTTCCACGCACAATTTTGGAAGCCACTTCGCAAGATGAGGTTGGTGTGTGGGAAATTGGAATGAACCATCCCGGCGAAGTGGCTGCCCTCTCGAAAATCGCGGCGCCGGACGCCGCGATCATCACCAACATCGGCATCGCACACATCGAATTTATGGGTTCGCGCGAAGCGATCGCCATGGAAAAAGGCGCGCTCGCCGAAGCGGTCGGCCCGAATGGAACGGTGATTTTAAATGCGGACGATTCTTTCACCGAGAAAATTGCTTCGCGAACGCGTGCGCGAGTCGTTTTGGCCGGAACAACGGGCGGAAGCGTTTGTGTAGGCGAAATTCGGCAAAGCGCGAATGGATCCGAGTTCACGATTTTGGAAGGCGCTCACCGTTGCCGCGCGCAATTGCCTGTTCCTGGCTTGCACATGGTGCAGAATGCATTGCTCGCTGTTGCCGCGGGTCGCGCTTTTGGCCTATCGCTCGAAGAATGCGCTGCCGGTCTATCAACCGCACCCCTGACGAAGGCGCGCTTGCAAATCAAAGAAATTAACGGCGTTCAATTTATTGACGATAGCTACAATGCGAATCCTGATTCGATGAAAGCGGCGTTACGCACGCTCGTCGAGCTGGACGCGGATGGAAAACGGATCGCGGTGCTTGGAGAGATGCGGGAACTCGGTGTGCAATCCGAGGACGGCCATCGCCAAGTTGGCGAAATGGCCGCGACGCTTGGAATAGATCAACTCATCGCCATCGGCGAAATGGGGACCATCATCGCGCAAGCCGCACAAAAGGCAGGATTGGCAAAAAGCGTTGCCGTTGAATCGACCAGTGAAGCCGCCGAACTGCTCGCTGAGATTGCAACGGCGGGGGATCTCGTTCTCGTCAAGGGCAGCAGGTCGGTTCGCACCGAGCAGGTGATCGATGCATTCAGCAATCGGCAAATGGCCGTCGGCAACTCGCTATGATGTATTATCTTCATCGGCTGAGCGATCAGTTCATCGGCTTCAACGTTTTCTCCTACGTTACCTTCAGAGCCGTGGCGGCCGCGATCACCGCTTTCGCCGTCTCGCTCCTTTTTGGCAACTTTATCATTCGCAAATTGATTTCCCTTAAGGTCGGTCAACCCATCCGAACTGCCGAAGAAGTTCGCCGGCTGGCCGAATTGCATGGACCAAAACAAGGAACGCCCACCATGGGTGGAGTGCTCATTATCGGCGCTGTGCTTATTTCCAGCTTGCTGTGGGCCCGACCTGACAACCGTTTCGTCTGGCTCGTTTTGTTCAGCATGCTTTATCTCGGCGTACTCGGTTTCATGGACGATTACCTGAAGGTCACGAAAAAGAAAACCGACGGCGTCAGCGGCCGCACCAAACTTCTCGCGCAGATCGCGTTGGCCGGGGTCGTCACCACTGTTTTTCTTACCAGTCCGCTGCTCGAAGTACAGGCGCGTTCTCTTTATATACCGTTTTTTAAGGCACCGGTGATCGACAACATGAGTTGGTTTACGCTCGCTTTTTTTGCTCTCGTCATTGTCGGAGCGTCCAACGCTGTCAACCTGACTGACGGACTCGACGGCCTCGCCATCGGCTGCACCGTGACGGTCGCTTTTGCCTACGCGCTGCTCACCTACGCGGCGGGAAATTTCCGCATCGCGGAATATCTACAGGTGCCGTTCTATCCCTTTACCGGCGAACTCACCGTCATTTGCGGCGCTCTGGTGGGCGCTGGCTTGGGTTTTCTTTGGTTCAACTGTCATCCCGCGAAAGTTTTCATGGGCGATACCGGCTCGCTCGCCATCGGCGGCGCGATTGGCGTAGTCGCGATTTGCTGCAAACAAGAATTGCTGCTGGCAGTCGTCGGCGGCGTCTTCGTCATCGAAGCGATCTCGGTAATTCTGCAAGTCATCAGTTTTCAAATGACCGGGCGTCGCATTTTTCTGATGTCGCCAATTCATCATCATTTCGAACTGGCCGGCTGGAAAGAAAACACCGTCATCGTCCGTTTTTGGATTCTTTCGGGAATCTTTGCCTTGCTCGGACTGGCGACACTGAAGTTGAGGTAACAATTGCGCTACAAAAACAAAAACGTGGCGGTTCTCGGAGCGGGTTTGAGCGGCGCGGCCGCGGCGCTCTTGCTCAAAAGCGAAGGGGCGAACGTCACTGTGCTCGACAGCGCGGAGGAAAAGAATTTGCTCAAGTCCACCATCGATAATC
>JALYUC010000009.1 GCA_030853965.1 Verrucomicrobiota bacterium
GGCGATGGATTCGCCACGTTTCATCCGCGCTTTGTTCAGCGCGTGGAGTGACGTAGCCGACGAGCACATCATGATGGCTCCGTGCTCGAAGGGAATTTCATCAGGCAACTTGAAGACACTTCGCGCGGGAGTGGCGATGAACTCCGCGTAACCGCCGTCGCGAGATTTGCCGATCATAGTGCCGGTCTCGCAAAATTGTTCGTTGTGTTTAGCGCACCACGCGCACGTACCGCACGTGACCATGTAGTGCAGGCAAACGCGCTGGCCGATGCGCAATTGTTTTACATTCCTGCCGAGTGCCTCAACGACACCTGCGACTTCGTGCCCAAGCGTAAGGGGCAAGGGATGGACGCGCGATATCCCCGCCCGATAATGCGCGTCCGAATGACAGATCCCGGCCGCCTTGACCCGCACCAATACGTCATCGTCTCTGGTGTGCGGCAGCGGGATATCACGTAATTCGAGCCGACGTCCGGGTTGGACAAGGCGAACAGCTTTCATCAAGTTCGGTGCCGCTTCGCGCGCGCGCTAAATTAGCACTCCGACGACGGCGGCGAAAAGATAACAGGCGAGCAGCCCCGCGATCATTGATTTGAGGCCGAGCCGGGCGAGATCGGCACGACGCGTTGGCGCGAGCGCGCCGATACCGCCAATTTGAATGGCGATGCTGGAAAAATTCGCGAAACCGCAAAGGGCATAGCTCGCGAGGACGATCGAGCGTTGATCGAGCGTATTCGGATTCGCTTTGACGTAATTTGAAAGATCGAGATAGCCGACGAATTCGTTAGTCACGATCCGTTCGCCAAGAACCTGTCCGACGAGCGGACAATCGCGCCACGGCACGCCCATCAGCCACGCGAACGGCGCATTAATCCAACCGAGCAGCTGCTGGATCGTGAGTGTGTTTTGCACGCCGAAGACGTTTTGCGGCCATGCGACCAATCCATTCATCAATGCGACCAGCGCGACAAAAGCAACGAGCATCGCCATGACGGTGATGGAAAGCATCATGCCTTCATTCGCGCCGTGACAGAGCGCGTCAAAGCTGTTCAGCGTCGTGCGTTCGACATCGAAATGGCAACGTTCGCCGGTTTCGCTCGCCTCGGTTTCAGGAAACACGACCTTTGCCGTCAATAGACCAGCAGGCGCACCAAGGACCGACGCGGTGAGAATGTGTCCCGCACTGATCCCCTCCATCCCGGCATAAACCGCCATCACGCCGGTCGCGATCGTGGAAAAGCCCGTGGTCATGAGCGCGGCGATTTCGCTCTGCGTCATTTTCGCGAGGTAAGGTTTGATCACGAGCGCAGCTTCGTTTTGGCCAAGGAAAATGTTGCTCGCGCCGGCCAGACTTTCGCTCCCGCTGGTGCGCATCGTTTTCATCATCACGTAGGCCATCGCCGCCACCACCTTTTGCAAAACGCCCCAGTGATAAAGCAACGATGAAAGCGCAGAGATGAGAATGATTGTCGCCGCGACCGAAACGGCAAAAACGAAGCCTTGCGCCGGTCCAAACGTCTTGCGCAGCGTTTCGCCGTCAGCCAATGGACCGAAAACCATTTTCGCGCCTTCATTCGCGTAAACGTTGAGTTGGTCGACCACGACCTGCGCGCCTTGAAACAAACGAAGACCGATCGGCGTCTTCAGAATAAATATTGCGAAGACGAATTGCAGAATCATTCCCCAAATCACGGCCCGCCACGGAAACATCTTGCGATTTGAGGAAATACCCCAAGTCACCAGCAAAATGACGATGATCCCGAATGCGCTGATCAATTGCAGTGGCATAGAGCGATTTCACCGGAGCGCGCGCGCGGTGACAAGACGCTTTCCTATTGCGCGGTGCGATCGGCTGCGGCACGATCAGCACTTTTCATGAGCGCAATTTCCAGCTCGATCGCGCCAGATGTGGATGTCGATCTTACGGAGAGCCACCTTTACAATGTAGATCTTGCACCGGTGTCACGCGAGCGACGCAAATGGCGCGTCGGAAGTTATGCCGCGCTCTGGATTTCGATGTCAGCCTGCATTCCGACCTACATGCTCGCGTCGTCGCTCATCGGCGGCGGGATGAACTGGTGGCAGGCGATCGTCACCATTTTTCTCGGCAACGTCATCGTTGTCATCCCGATGATTCTCAACGCGCACGCCGGGACGCGTTACGGAATCCCCTTCCCGGTTTTCTGTCGCGCCTCGTTCGGTACGCGCGGCGCAAATATTCCCGCGCTCATGCGCGCGTTTGTCGCCTGCGGCTGGTTTGGAATTCAAACCTGGATCGGCGGCAACGCCATTTACAAGATCATGTCGATCTTCGCACCGTCGTTCGCGCAAAGTTCAGCGAGCGCATTTGGAATTACGCTCCCGCAGTTTGTTTGCTTTCTCTTTTTCTGGGCGATCAACATGCTCGTCGTTTACAAAGGGATCGATTGCATTCGCTGGCTGCTCAATATCAAGGCGCCGCTGCTCATCGCGCTTGGATTGCTTTTGCTCTGGTGGGCTTACGATAACGCCGGCGGTTTCGGCCCGATTCTCTCGCAGCCATCTGCCTTTGACCCCGGCCAACCAAAAGCCGGACACTTCTACGCCTTTTTTGTTCCGGCACTTACCGGCATGATTGGATTTTGGGCGACGCTCTCGCTCAATATTCCGGACTTCTCGCGTTACGCTGTTTCGCAACGCGATCAAGTTGTCGGCCAAGCACTTGGCCTGCCGTTAACGATGGCACTTTATTCGTTCATCGGCGTGGCCGTCACTTCTGCGACCACGATCATTTACGGCGAAACAATCTGGGACCCGGTCGATGTTTTGACGCGGTTCAAGAATCCGGTCGTGCTCGTAGTTGCGCTCCTTTCGCTTTGCATCGCCACACTCGCGACCAACATCGCCGCCAATGTTGTCAGTCCGGCGAATGATTTTTCGCACCTGTCGCCGAGAAAAATTTCGTTTCGCATGGGCGGATTGATGACCGGAATCATCGGGGTGGTGATGATGCCCTGGAAACTGGTGGCCGATCCGTCGGGCTACATTTTCACCTGGCTGGTCGGTTATAGCGCGCTGCTTGGACCGATTGGCGGGATTATGATCGCGGATTATTACGTGTGGCGCCGCAAACAGCTGCACGTCGCCGGACTCTATCAAGCAGACGGCGAATATCGTTTCACCGGCGGGTTCAGTCTCATTGCGATCTTTTCACTTATCGTCGCGGTGTTGCCGAATCTTCCCGGCTTTCTCGTTACCGTGAAGATTCTTGATCCGGCAAGTGTGCCTGCGTTTTTGGTGCGCCTCTACGATTATGCATGGTTCGTGGGCTTCGCGATCGCATTTGTTGTTTATCTCCTGCTGCGCACTTTAACTTCCGAATCGAAGAGCGATGCTTCACTTCCGCTTACGACAAGATCGACATGAAACTTCCTGACCTGCCGGCGTTCGACCATCAACCAAGAAAATATAGCGGCCCATCGGCCGATGAAGTGTTGCGCCTACGCAAAGAATTCCTCAACCCCGGGATTTTCCTCTACTACAAAAAGCCGATCATGTTCGTGGAAGGGAAAATGCAATATCTCTGGGACGAGCACGGTCGCCGATATTTGGACGCGCTCGGCGGCATCGTCACTGTGAGCGTGGGACATTGTCATCCGCACGTTGTCGATGTTGCGCGCAAACAGAACGAAACGCTCCAGCATTCGACCACAATTTATCTGCACCCGAACATCGCCGAGTACGCACAGAAACTCGCGGCCAAAATGCCGGGCGAGTTGAAAGTTTGCTATTTCGTCAATTCAGGGTCGGAAGCGAACGATGTCGCGCTGCTAATGGCGCGCGCTTACACGGGAAATTACGACGTGATCGCGTTGCGAAATGCGTATCACGGCGGGAACGCGGCCGGCATGGGCCTGACCGCGCACCACACCTGGAAGTTTAATGTCCCACACAGTTTTGGCGTTCATCACTCGATTACGCCCGATCCGTATCGCGGGGCTTGGGGACACGATGATGCCGACGCAGGAAAAAAATACGCGGCGGATGTGAAGAATCTGATCGATTACGCGACCTCGGGGCAGATCGCCGCGTTCATCGCCGAATCAATCCAAGGCGTGGGCGGCTGTGTGGTTTTTCCAGACGATTATCTCAGGCACGCTTACGAGCACGTGCGCGCCGCCGGCGGTCTTTGCATCGCGGACGAAGTGCAAGCCGGGTTCGGCCGCACCGGCACGCATTACTGGGGTTTCGAAACACAGGACGTGATTCCTGATATCGTGACGATGGCGAAAGGTATCGGTAATGGTTGCCCGTTGGGCGCGGTCGTGACCACGCCGAAGATCGCCGCGGCTCTTTCGCAGCGTATTCACTTCAACACCTTCGGCGGTAATCCGGTGGTCTGCGCACAGGGAACCGCGGTCTTGGAAGTGATCGAGCGCGAGCAGTTGCAGGCGAATTCGCTCAAGATCGGAAAGCACATTTCGGCCGGGCTCAATCGGCTCAAAGAAAAGCACAACATTATCGGCGACGC
>JALYUC010000012.1 GCA_030853965.1 Verrucomicrobiota bacterium
GGCTTACGTCGCTCATGATTGGCTCTTTTCCGCCCACCACTGCGATTACCCCGAGGCGAAGAATCATACCGTATCTACTGCCGCTGATGTCTTATCTGAGTGCATAAAAACTTTAATGGAAAGAGAACCCGAAACGCGGCAATACCTGCGGAACCCGACCTTGTTGTACAGTATCGACAGGGCAGTTCGGTCGAACATTGCGCAAAATCTTTGGAACAATGGCGTTTGTGAGAAACCGCCGCCAGAAGTTCTCGGAGCAAGATCTTTTATGAAGCCACTGAGTGAAAGTGAGCGCCGGCAACTTCCGACGGGCATGATTCAGACGTTCGATTTCGACACCAAGCGACCTTAACTTTTTAGCGCGCAAGCTTTGCGAGACTGCCGATGGCCGGACTCGAACCGGCACGGGCCTTTAAAAGCCCAACGGATTTTAAGTCCGTTGCGTATACCATTTCGCCACATCGGCGTTCTGCCGGTTGCATTTTACTCAGGTCGCGGCACCGACAAACTCTTTTCCCGCTGCGTTCGACACGTCCGCCGCCGCTAGCCGCGACGTAACTCTTAATAGCGGAGGATTTGTATGGCTGGAAAACTTGAAGGTAAAAAAGTAGCTATTCTCGTGGCCGACGGTTTTGAGCAGGTGGAGATGACCAAGCCGCGTGAGGCGCTACAGGAAGCGGGTGCAGACGCGAAAATCGTTTCGCTCAAATCGGGTAAGATCCAGGGGATGAATCATGCGGATAAGGGCGACAAGTTCGATGTCGATCTTACGCTGGACGAGGCAAAGCCGGACAATTTCGACGCGCTGATGATTCCGGGGGGCCTGATGAACCCGGACCAGCTGCGCGCCACTCCCGAGGCGTTGGATTTCGTGCGGCATTTTTTTGAAGAAGGCAAACCGGTGGCGGCGATCTGCCACGCACCCTGGGTGTTGATCGATGCCGGCGTGGTGCGCGGTCGCACACTTACGTCGTGGCCAGCGATCAAAACGGACGTGAAAAATGCCGGTGGAAATTGGGTGAATGAGGAAGTGGTCGTGGATAATGGACTCGTGACAAGCCGAAAGCCCGATGACATCCCGGCTTTTAACGAAAAGATGATCGAGGAATTCGCGAGAGGGAAACACGCGCCGAAGCGCGAGGCAGCTGCCGTTACGCTGGAGACGTAGCCAGAATTTGTAGCGGCGGTCTGTGACCGTCGGAAGAATTAATGCGACGCTCATAGAGCGCCGCTACAGTCGGATTGGTGTTTCATAGAATCGCCCTACAGTGAATTGCAGCGAAGTGTCTTATGACCACTGCCAACAAAATCACGATCGTGCGAATCCTGATGATCCCGCTGTTCGTGACATTGGCGATCTACTATGGCGGAAGCATTCAACGCGGGGAACCGCTGGAGTGGCAGCGCTTCGCCGCCATCATTGTCTTTCTTCTCGCCGCTGTCAGCGACGGTCTCGATGGTTACGTCGCGCGCCGATATAATCAGCGCAGCGCGCTGGGAGTTATTCTCGATCCGATCGCCGATAAGGGATTATTATTGAGTGGAATCATCACTCTCAGCATCAGCAACTGGAGCCAGAGCGATCCTGAATACGGAAAATTTCCGGCGTGGTTCCCGGTTCTCGTCATCACGCGCGACGCGGTCATTCTGGTCGGCAGTGCGGTCCTCCATTTATTGAACGGCAAAGTGCATGTGCGCCCGAGTTGGACGGGCAAGGTCGCAACCGTCTTGCAGATGGCGGCGATCGCGTGGGTGATGTTGCAACTGCGCTTTCTTCCCCTGCATTACATCGTCATCGCGGCTGGAGTTTTCACATTTATCTCCGGAATCATTTACGTCATGGACGGCATGCGCCAACTTCAGGCCGAAGGACACGCCAACGCGAAATCGGATTGATCGCGGTCTGTTCGCGTCATGAACCGCAACAACGAACCCAGCGTCGCCATTGTCGGCCGGCCTAACGTCGGCAAGTCTGAGTTATTTAACCGGCTGGTCGGCCGCAAGATCGCCATCGTCCACGATCAACCGGGAATAACGCGCGACCGAATTTCTGCTTTATCCACGCGCGGTGATCGGCCATTCAAAGTCTGGGACACAGGTGGAGTTGGCGGTGCTGGTGAGTCCCAGTTGCTCGCGCAAGTGCGGGGCGTTGTGCAGGAGGCGATTCGTGACAGCGATGTTTTGCTTTTCGTGGTGGACGCACAACAAGGCTTGTCACCGATCGACCAGGAACTTGCGCGCATGCTGCGCAGGTCACGCAAGCCAATTGTGCTCGTCGTTAATAAGATCGATCACCCAAAGCACGAAAACCTGGCGATCGAATTCGATTCGTTAGGCTTTGACGCCAATATTGCGATCAGCGCCGCGCATGGTCAGGGAGTTTCTGAATTGCTTGACGCCATCGAAAAGAAACTCCCACCAGCGGGCAATGCCGACCAACTTAGCGCTGAATCATCAAATACCAGTCCGGCTCGGACCGAACATCCAATCGCGCTCGCAATCGTCGGTCGTCCTAACGTCGGCAAATCTTCCCTCATCAATTCTGTCCTCGGGAGCGACCGGGCGATTGTCAGCGAACTGGCGGGCACGACGCGCGACTCCGTCGATATTTCCTACGAGCGCGACGGCGAGCAATTCACCTTCATCGACACGGCTGGGATGCGCCGGCGCGGCCAGCATTCCAGTTCGGTGGAAGTATTCAGCGTCATGCGAGCGGAGCGGAGCATTCGGCGCGCGGATCTGTGTGTGTTGATTGTCGATCTTACGAGCGGAGTTACGTCTCAGGACAAACGCATCGCCGGTCTCATGCAAAAGGCGAAGAAGGCTTCGCTTGTGGTCTTGAACAAATGGGACCTGCTCAAGCCGAAGCGAGGCGAGCGACAAGCGATTCGCGAACTTCTCGATGAAACGCGCAACCGGCTTTTTTTTCTCGATTACGCGCCGGTATTGATTGCGTCCGCGCGCACGGGCGAAAACGTCGACAAATTATTCGCTCTCATCGCGAAGATTCAGCAAGCCGCTGAGAAGCGGATCGGAACCGGCATTCTCAACCGATTACTGCGCGCGGCATTCGTCGCCAATCCGCCGCCGATGGTTTCCAATCGGCGCCTCAAACTCTTCTACGCCGCGCAGGCAAGTGGAACGAAAGATCGACACCTCGCACCGCCGGAATTCGTTCTTTTCGTGAACGACCCGCGTTTGATCAACGAAACATACGGCCGTTATCTCGAAGCGCGGATTCGCGAGGCGGAACCGTACCCCGGACTACCGATAACCGTGACGTTACGTCCCCGCTCGGAGACAACTCCAAACCGACCCGCGCGACGCCGTGTCACAAATCGAGTTTGATCGAACGTTTTCCCAAGGAAATCTGTCTCAAACACCACATGAAATCGACCCAGGAAATTACGGCGGAAGTGCAGCAGCTCGGGCAATGGATTCCGGCTGTCCGTGCACAGGTTGGTCACGTCGTGATCGGCCAAAAATATCTGGTCGATCGGCTTTTGCTAGGCCTGCTCGCCAACGGCCACATCCTGCTCGAAGGCGTTCCCGGTTTGGCCAAAACGCTGACCGTCAAGACGATGGCCGCTTGTATCCAAACCGGCTTTCAGCGTTTGCAATTCACGCCCGACCTTTTGCCCGCCGATTTGATCGGCACCCTTATTTATAATCCGCGCACCGGCGAGTTCACGACCAAGCTCGGACCGATTTTTTCAAATCTGATTCTGGCCGACGAAATCAATCGCGCTCCGGCAAAAGTACAAAGCGCGCTCCTTGAAGCGATGCAGGAACGCCAGGTCACAATCGGCGAAACAACTTATCCTCTCTCCGATCCATTTCTTGTTCTCGCGACACAAAATCCGCTCGAGCAGGAAGGAACTTATCAACTGCCGGAAGCGCAGCTCGACCGCTTCATGTTCAAATTGAACGTCGGCTATCCACTAAAAACCGAGGAACGAACAATTCTCGATTTGATGGCGACGTCCGCGCCCGATCTGCGGGTGGAATCGGTGGTCGATCCGAAACAGATCATCGCCGCACGCGAAGTGGTGAACCACATCTACATCGACGACCGGGTCAAAGATTACATTGTCGATGTTGTCTGGGCGACCCGCGATCCGGCCTCATACAATTTGCGACTTGAAGGACTCGTGCGTTACGGCGCGTCGCCGCGCGCCACGATTTATCTCGCTCTCGCCGCGCGCGCTCACGCCTTCCTGAACGGTCGCGGTTACGTTACGCCACAGGACGTTAAGAGCATCGGCCCGGACGTGCTCCGCCACCGCATCATCGTCAGCTACGAGGCGGAGGCCGAATCGGTCACGAGTGAAACGATTATCGACAGGATCTTTACCGGGTTGGCGGTGCCGTGATTTTTGATGGAAGAAGGGAGCCAAACTGCGGCCGAGATTCTAAAGAAGATTCGTGCCCTCGAGATTAAGACGCGCGGTTTGGTCGAGACGGCCTTCGCGGGCGACTACCATAGCGTCTTCAAGGGACGCGGGATGAATTTCGAGGATGTGCGCGAATATCAGCCGGGCGACGAGATTCGCGCGATCGACTGGAACGTGACCGCTCGCATGGGGAGCGCGTTCGTGAAAAAATTTACGGAAGAGCGCGAACTGACTGTGATGTTAATTGTTGACGTTAGCGCCTCCGGAAATTTCGGCAGTACAACCCAATCGAAGCGAGAGCTGGCGGCGGAGGTCGCCTGTCTTCTTGCTTTTAGCGCAATCCGAAACAACGACAAGGTCGGTTTGTTGCTCTTCACCGATCGCGTCGAACTTTTTATTCCACCCAAAAAAGGCCGATCCCATACGCTCCGGCTGATCCGAGAAATTCTCTTCTTTGAACCGGAGGGACGCGGAACTGAACCCGCCCTCGCTTTGGATTACCTGAACAACATCGTTACGCGTCGCGCGGTTGTCTTTTTTATCTCCGATTTCCAGGCGCCGGATTTCGCGCGGGCTCTTGCGATTACCGCGCGCCGCCATGATTTCATCGCTGTCCACATTCACGACGAGCGTGAAGCGAATTTTCCGAATATTGGAATCATCACTCTCGAAGACGCCGAGACGGGCGAGCAAATCGAGATCAACACCGCCGATCGCGCGACGCGCGCGCGTTTCACCGAATCAGTCGATCGCCAGCAAACGGAGCTTTCCCGAACGTTGCGTCGCAACCGTATCGACACGATTGCGCTGCGCACCGGCGACAATTATTTGCCTGCCCTGCGCTCATTTTTCAAACAACGGGAGCGCCGTCTGGCCATCCGCTGACGCTGACAATGTCGATCTTATCCATGTCGATCTTGGGTGCGGAAGAATTTCACGATATCGCGCCGCCTGTGGATTATTCGCTCATTCCAACGTGGGCAGTGTTTGTTGCGACATTCTTCGCGCTCGCCATTATCGGATTGATCGTATGGCTAATTGTGCGCTCGTGGAAGCAACCGGCTCCCCCGAAATCCGCGCGCGAACGCGCATTGGAAGCACTCGAGCTGATCGAGCATGAGATCGAAAGATCGAATCCGTACCAGTTCAGCATCCGTGTCTCGGACATTTTGCGTCGTTACGTGACGGAGCATTACCATCTGCCGGTGACGCGGCAGACGTCAGTTGAGTTTCTCGAAGCCCTGGCGAAAGCGTCGCCCTTTTCTGACGATGAGAAGTCGTTGCTGGAAGATTTTCTGAATCGCTGCGATTTGATCAAGTTTGCGCGCTACGAAGCGACCACCGCGGACAGCCGACTGTTGCTTGACGAAGCAATGCGTTTTGTGAAAGGAGGCCAACTTGCAGCTGCACTTGCCTGAATGGCCTGCCAACACGGCGCTGACATTCGCGCGCCCATGGCTGCTCCTTTTGTTGCTCGCGATTCCGCTGCTTGCTTATTTGCGTGGTAAGCAGGGCGCAACCGCGGCCTTGATTTTTTCATCGACGTCGACTCTCGCTGCGCTGGGCAAACGCAGCGCGTCGCGCGTTGGAAGAATCTTGCGAACGTTATTGCTGGCAACGCTTGCCATATTCGTCCTGGCTTTGGCACGCCCGCAACTCGGCAAAAGCCTTACCCAAGTGGAAGCGAGCGGTATCGACATCATGCTCGTGCTCGACGTTTCGGGATCGATGCTGACGAAAGATTTCACGATCGGCGGAGAACTGGCCACGCGGGTCGATGCGATCCGCGAAGTGACTCGTAAGTTTATCGAGGGCCGCCCGAATGATCGCATCGGCATCGTCGCCTTCGCCGGCAAACCCTATGTCGTCAGTCCAATGACGCTCGATCACGACTGGCTGTTACAAAACCTTGAGCGGGTTCGCGTAGGCTTGGTAGAGGACGGCACTGCCATTGGATCAGCGATGGCCGCGGCCGCGAACCGATTGAATGATAAACATTCAAAGAGCCGTGCGCTCGTGCTTCTGACCGATGGCGAAAACAATGCGGGTAAGGTTCCGCCGAACACGGCAGCCGAAGCGGTGAAAGCATTGAAGATCCACCTCTACGCCATCGGCGCTGGAACCAACGGCCTGGCGCTGGCGCCAGTTTATACACAGCGCGGTCCGGTGACCGACGCAACCGGCGAGATCATCTACCAACGACAACATGTTGAGTTTAATGAAGCCGGCTTGAAAGAGGTCGCCAAAATCGCAGACGGCCAATTTTACCGCGCAACCGACACCAAGTCCCTGGAAGCGATTTATCGCGACATCGATAAGATGGAAAAATCGACCGTGAGCGTGAAAAAATATCAGCATTACCGCGACCTCTTTCCGATTTGCATCATGAGCGGCTGTGGTTTGCTGCTCGGGCAAATCCTTCTTTCGCAAACGATCTGGAAAAAACTGCCATGAAGAACATGTCGATCTTTTCCCAACGTGGGAGGGGCCTTAGCGCCCCGACAAAATATCAGGCTCGCACAAACTGTCGCGGCACTGAGGCCGCTCCCACCTTATGAGTTTCGGTGCGCCGCAATGGTTCTGGGGATTGTTCGTCCTGCCCGCGCTGGCGCTGCTTTTCGTTCGCGCTGAACGAAAGAGCACTGAACGCCTGCGCAATTTCGTTTCGCCGCGATTGCTGCCGGAGCTCGCCGGTAGCGTGAACCGATTTCGTCGCGCCCTGCGGTTTTCTATGCAATTACTTGGCTTTGCGTTGGCATTGATCAGTCTCGCCCAGCCGCGCTGGGGTTACACTTTCCAGGATGTAAAACGCAAAGGAATCGATTTGCTCATCGCGGTCGACACATCGCGCAGCATGCTTTCAAACGACGTTTCGCCGAACCGCCTCGAACGTGTGAAGCTTGCGACGCAGGACCTGATCAACGAATTACAAGGCGACCGAGTTGGACTGGTCGCATTCGCCGGGCGGGCCTTTGTGCAGGCGCCGCTTACGATCGATTACGATGCCGTGGTCGAAGCAATCCATGATCTCGACACAAAAACAATCCCGGAAGGCGGCACCAACATTTCGGAAGCGATTGCGCTGGCCGAGCGTACTTACGGGAAAAGCGCGGTTGGAAATCGCGCGTTGGTGATTTTCACCGACGGCGAAGAGCTGTCCGGCGACGCAGTTAAGACCGCGAAAGCTGCATCCAACGCAGGCGTGCGCATTTTCACGGTGGGCGTTGGGACGCCTGAGGGATCGCTCATTCCCGTTAGCGGCGGTGAAGAGGGCACGGCATTTGTCAAAGATTCCAAAGGCCAGGTCGTGAAATCCAAATTGGATGAAAAACGCCTCCGCGAAATCGCGCAATCGACCGGTGGATTTTATCTGCACTTGGAAAATGGTCCGCGCACCATGCAGCAGCTGTTCGCCGAAGGTATCGCGAAGATGCAAGCCGGCGAAATCGACGAGCGCCTGTCTCGGCAACCGATCGAACGTTACGAATGGCCGCTCAGCGCTGCGATCGTCGCGCTCTCGATGTCGATGTTGATCGGCGAGCGCAAACGCAGGCGCGCGATCGCGCGCAGACCGGCCCGTGCGCCCGCTTTGGCGACGGCAACCGCGCTGTTTTTCTTAATTTGTTTGCCGCCCGTTCTTGCGAGCGCGCCCGGATTGGAATCGTATCGCAGTGGAAAATTCAATGATGCGTATCAGGAATTTCAGCAAACCCTGAAAAGCCATCCGCAAACAAAAGCAGCGGACAAATTACAGTTCGATTCCGGCGCGGCCGCTTACAAGATGAAAGATTACGGCAAAGCGCTCGAATCTTTCAGTCAGGCACTCCTTTCTCCCGACCTCGGACTGCAAAGCAAGAGCCATTACAATCTTGGAAACACGCTTTATGAGCGTGGCGAAACGCAGCATGGCGATGAAAAGAAGTTAGCCGACTGGACAAATGCCCTGCCGCATTATGAGGAGACGCTCAAGCTCGATCCGCAAAACAATCAGGCGAAGGAAAATTACGAATACGTCAAAAAGAAAATCGAGGAGCTAAAGAACAAGAAGCAACAACAACCATCCCCAACCCCTCCACCGCAAAACAAAAAACAGAAGAACGACAAGAAGGATCAGCAAAAAGATCAGCAGCAATCCCAGCAAGATCAGCAACAGCAAGACCAGGAGCAGCAGCAACAACAATCGCAATCACAGGACCAACCGGGAACCGGGCAGAATCAGAAACCCGAGGAAAAGGACCAGTCGCAGGCCAAGAATGACCAAGAAAAAAAGGAGCAACCGAAGCCCGGCGAAAGTCCATCTCCGTCTCCTGCCGACCAACAAAAAGGTGAACAGCAGTCATCTCCGTCGCCGGGTGAAGGAAAAAACGATAAACAAGATCGACAATCGTCGCCCGGCGAAAAACAGACTCAGGAGTCACCCAGTCCTGGAAGCGGAGAAGAGGAATCGCCTTCGCCATCTCCAGGAGAAGGTGGCCAATCCGGCGAAGGCGCGAGCCCATCCCCCACTCCGGCCGACTCCCCGCGAAAGAAGTTTGCCGGTGATGTGAAGGGGGCGTCCGGCGAAAAACCGGAAAAGCCGCCGGAGAAGAATGCAGAGATTGTTGAAGTCGATCCCGAAAAGGAAGGACAGTTGAGCGAGCGACAGGCGGAAGCCCTTTTGCGATCGATGAAGAACGAGGAAGCACGGGTGCAACTTGATGAACGCAGGGCGGCGCGCCATGTCTATAACGACTGGTGACGGGATGTTTGATGGTTGATGTTTGAATTGCGATGTCGATGTATCGACCACATTTTTCGATTAAGGTATTATTGGTCGCGCTGATCGGATCTCTTTCGCTTCATTGCGCGTTCGCAGATCCACCGAGTGTAACCGCGGTGCTGAGCAATTCCGAAGCGGCCGTCGGACAAATGGTGCAACTGGAAGTTCGCGTCAAAGGCGCGAACGAAGCGCGTATTCCGGATATCTCGGTTGATGGGTTGGAAATTCATCCCACCGGAACTTCGCGCCAGGTGGAAATGCGCAACCTCACGGTGAGCTCCAGCGTCACCTATAGTTACACGGTGCTGCCGCTCAAAGCCGGCACGTTTAGAATTCCACCGCAAACAATTCGAGCCGGCGCCAGTTCGTTGCAGACGCCGGAGTTGGAGCTTCACGTTATCGATGTTGCGGGCGGAAGAAATCCGATCGCGCGAAGCACACCGTCGAGCCGCAGCAATCCCGGGGCAGTGGACACGAGCAAACTTGTTTTTGCTGAACTGATCGTTCCCAAAAAAACCGCTTATGTGGGCGAAATGATTCCGGTGGTAGTACGCCTCGGTTTTGCTAATCGCGTACTCGGGTTAGATGGACCGGAAATCATTGGTCAGGGGTTCACCATGCAAAAGCTGCAGGGATCCGAGCAGCCGCAGCTTGAATCCATCAACGGTCGGCAGTGGGAGGTTTACACATTCAAAACGGCGGTGGCTGCGACGCGTCCTGGAAAATTCGAGATCGGCCCGGTCAAAGCGACGGCCAAGATGGTCGTTGCGAATCGGCCGCGCAGTTCGCGCTCACGCTCACCCTTTGATATTTTTAACATGGACGATCCATTCTCCGATCCATTTTTCGCCGATCCTTTCGGAAGAGTAGGCGAGCGCCGTGACGTACCGATTGTGAGCGAGGCCGCTCCGCTCGAAGTGAAACCCTTACCGCCCGGTGCACCAGCCAATTTTTCGGGCGCGGTTGGCAATTTTACCATGACGGTGGACGCGAATCCGAAGAAGGTGCAGGTCGGCGATCCTATCACAGTAACATCGACAATTGCCGGGCGCGGCAACTTCGATCGCGTGAATGGGCCGGCGCTCGAGGAAGAGCGCGGCTGGCACAAATATCCGCCATCTTCCAAATTTAAACAGGATGATGACGTCGGGATTAGCGGGACAAAGACTTTCGAAATGGTGCTATCGCCTAACGAAAGGAAGCAAAGTATTTCGCCGTTTGTTTTCTCCTATTTCGATCCAGCGAAAGAAACGTATGTGTCACTTCGAAACGATGCGATTGCCATCCGCGTAGAGGGTGGCGCGGCCGCGCCCGCAGCCTCGGCAACTCCGACTTCGGCTGTAACGGCGACATCATCACCTGCGACGACGCCAACCTCGAAGCCGCAGGACATCTTGTACCAATTGACTGAGCGACCGGCGCGGGCGCAATCGTTCACTCCGTTGTATGCGCGTCGCATTTTCTGGCTCGCGCAAATCGTTCCATTCCTCGTTTTACTCGGGTTTATTGGATGGAAAATTCGACAATCGCGTTTGGACGATCGGGAAGCGCAACGAATCGCTGCACTCCATAACGAGGCTGCCGAATTGGTTCGAAAATTGCGCCGCGACGATGCTTCCCCACAGACGTATTTCTCGCAAGCGGCCCGCGCGGTTCAGGTGAAAACCGCACTGGCCCGCAATGTCGACCCAAACATGGTCGACGCCGAGACGGCAGCGGCCACTTTTCAGCTCGACGAGAGTTTACGCGATCAACTGCGACGATTATTTGAGCGCAGTGACGAACTCCGTTACAGCGGCGCGCGCAACGGCGCCGAAACCATTTCGGCCGAGAACCGGCGTGAAGTGCTCGATTTGGTTGAAAGTCTACGCACATGAAAGGTTCAAAGGCCATTGATTCGCTTTCTCCCGAAAGCTCACCCGTTCGGGCAGCCTGTCCATGTCGCTCGCGTCCCCGCGGCTCCATTGTCGATCTTAGCTTCGCGTTTATCGCGCTGTGCGCAGTTTCATCAGCGTTCGCGCAATCCGACGCCCAGTTTGCCAAAGCGAATCAGGAATATGCTCAGGGTCATTTCAAGGAAGCGGTCGCCGACTACGAAGCGCTCGTCCGTTCCGGCGAGTGGAGCGCAAATTTGTTTTACGATCTCGGCAATGCCTATTTCCGCGCCGGCGCTTTCGGTGATGCGATTTTGAATTATGAGCGAGCGCTCGCGCTCGATCCCCACCATCCCGAAGCCAACGCGAATTTGCAGATCGCGCGTGACGAAGCGCGCGCGCTGGAATTGCAACCAAGCCGGGCGGAACGCTACCTGCGATTTGCTACGATCAACCAATACACAATTGCCGCGGCGATTAGTTTTTGGCTGGGAGTGTTTTGTGTCGTCGGCCTGATTTTTGCCCGCCGTCGTTCTGGGCGGCTGATTACATTGTCGGTCTTTTCCTTGTCGATCTTTGCGTTGCTCGTCGCTGCCATTTTGTGGATCAACAACGGGAGCAAGGGCCGCGCGCTAGCAATCGTTACGGCGAGTGGAGTAGAAGCCAGAGTTGCAACCGCGAACACCGCGAACAGCGTGCTCGCGCTACCAACGGGCAGCGAGATCAAAATCGTTAGCCAACGCGGTGATTGGATCTACGCGATGTTGCCCAATAATTTGCGCGGCTGGGTTCCAGCAAAAAGCGTCTCACCCGTTCGGCTGTAGTGTACTGGCAAGCGTGTCGCCCGCCGAAACTGCGGCTGGCACTGCCGCTCCTACGGTATTTGCGACGGCCGGAGATCGCCGCTACAACATTCCTATGAACGCGGAGATGGACCTCGGGACCAACAAGAAGGCGTTCCAGATCAATCTGGACGCGAAGAAGTATGGGACGTTTGCCGAGATCGGCGCCGGGCAGGAGGTCGCGCGCCGATTTTTCCATGTCGGTGGTGCAGCCGGAACGATCGCGAAAACGATGTCGGCTTACGACATGACGTTCAGCGACGCGATCTACGGGACCGGCGATCGATACGTCAGCCGCGGCCGCCTACGAACGATGCTCGATCACGAATACAATCTGTTATTGGAGCGTCTCGACGCAAAACTCGGAGACCACCGAACCTTTTTCGTGTTTGCCGATACGGTCGCGGCCCGCAGTTTCAAGCGACATAACGAGTCGCACGGCTGGCTCGGCGTTCGTTTTCAACCGCAGACTCGAAGTGAGCCGAGCCAGATCATTATTCACGTGCGTCTGCTCGATGAAACAAATGTCGATCAACAAGAAGTTCTCGGCGTGATCGGCGTAAATTTACTCTACGGCGCGTTCTACCATAAGGAGCCGGAAAAGCTGATCTCATCGCTGCAGGAAAACCTCGCTCCCGGCCGTATCGAAGTGGACATGATTAAGTTCTCGGGACCCGCTTTTCAGGGAGTCGACAATCGTTTGATGAGTTTGCAATTGGTCAGTCAGGGATTGACCAACGCGGTGATGTTTACGGCAGATGGTGAGAGCGTGCAGCCAGCGGAAGTGTTTTACAAAAAGGCGATCTTGATCGAGCGCGGAAGTTTCCGGCCGGTAACCTACGCGACGAACGACATGCTCGACGGCGCGCGTAATATTTTCCTTAAGCAAGCAGGTACTTCGGAGAAAGATTTGGTCGTGCTTATGGAAATGACGCTGGAGAATTTGCTTTCGGAAGGTCAATTGAATCACGCCGATTTCCTCGCGCGCGTGGATATTCTGGGCGCGCTCGGGCGAACGGTATTGATTTCCAAATTCGGCGAATACTACCGGCTAGCCGGATACCTCTCGCGTTACACGAATCGAATGGTCGGCATTGTTATGGGTGTGCCGAGCTTGATGGAAATCTTCGATGAAAAATATTACCTGAATCTCGAGGGCGGAATTCTTGAAGCCCTGGGACGTATGTTCAAAGGCGGGCTGAAGCTTTTCGTTTACCCGATGATTGACGAGGCAACTGGCGAACTCATCACCGCGACCCAGCTCAATGTCGCTCCGAACCTACGTTCTCTCTTCCAATATTTGATCGACAATCGATTCATTGAGGAGATAACGCATTATCAGCCCGAGTATTTGCGAATTTATCCGCCGGATGCGCTGGCCAAGTTGCAGTCTGGAGACAGTGGCTGGGAACGGATGGTTCCACCGGAGGTAGTTCAAATCATCAAGGAGCGACAGTTTTTCGGCTATCGCAGGCCGGTCGCTGCGTGAGAAATGGTAATTGGATATGGTTGATCGATTCCTGTCGGTTAGCGGCAATATCTCGTTAGCGTTTCCTTTCTAGTTTTTAGAGTTCGACACCGAGCGTCGGCCGCGAAATCCCGACTGTCGGCACGGTTTCCGCTACATGAGGCGATAGCATCATGGCCAGACGCGGAGATTCTGTTATTGGCATAGATTTGGGCAAACGCGTATTCAAAGGTGTAGCGCTCCGACGCCGCAGCGATTCGCGTTTTGTGCTGACAAACTATGCCTCGCGCGAGGTGCCGGAAGAATTCGGCACCAGCGAAGAACTCTCGCAACAAGTCAAACTGTTGCTCAAGGACCTTGGCGGTCACGCCAAGGGTTGTGCATTGGCTATCTCCGATCCTTCTTCACTTCTACGCATCATCGAACAACCGAACACGCCGGTGGATCTGCTGCGCAATGCGCTACGTTTGAACGGTCTCGCCGTCCTTAATCAAGAGTGCAAGGATTTCGTGCTCGATGTCGCGCCGGTTTTTTCAAACGGATCTGGCGGTGAATCGACAACGGGGTCGGACACTAACGGCGCCCCAGGAGGCGTCGCGCTCCAGAGCGCAGTGATGACAAAAACAAAGTATATCGTGGGTGGAACTCTACGCAGTGTCATCAAAAAAATTTCCGAGGCGATGAGCAAGACACGCGTCGCGCCCGACATTTTGCAGCTCGGTCCGGTGTGCTCGTTCAACGCTTTTGAATTCGCGTATTCCGAAATTTTCCGCAACGAAGCATTCCTGCTGCTCGATATGGGGTATTCGCAAAGCACCGTCCTTATTGGGAGCAAGGGAGAACTGGTGCTGGTGCGGAGCATCGATTATGGCGGAAAAGCTCTCACCCAAGCACTAACGGCCGATGGCGCGCTCGAGGCTGATGCCGCTTGGGCTATGATTCAACAGGGAGACGCAGGTATGGCTGACATTTGCCGGACCTCGCTTAACCGGCTTGCTACCGAAGTGCGCAACTCCATCGGCTTTTTCGAGGGACAGAGGGAGGAAAGTATTAGTCGTATCTTTGTCTCCGGCGGTTTGGCGCGCGCCGAAACGGTTTTACAATCGCTTAGTGACGAGCTCGGACTGCCCTGCGAAATTTGGGATCCGCTCGAAACTTGCGAGGTGGCTCTTCCGGCCGCGAAGCGTCAGGCCTTGCCGCATGAGTTCGTGTCGCTCAACATTGCCTGCGGCGCAGCATTTGAATACCTGAATAGCTGAACAGGCCAATGGGACTTCATCTCAACCTCCTACACGAGGAGATTCAGGAACAACGACAGCGGCAACGTGATCCGCTTAAGATCGGCATGATGGTGCTTGCCGGCATCGGCGCACTGCTTTTTCTCTACTACATTTGGAATGCCTATCGCACGCTTGAAATCAAGAGTCGTTTTACAGCTGTCGACCGGGAATGGACCAAGATCGAACCAAAGGTAACGGCCGCGAAAAGACGTGCCGACGAGCTCAACACCATTATCAAAGCTACGCGCGTCCTTGATGAGTACATCGACAACCGCTTCTTTTGGGGGCCATTTTTGCAAAAAGTCTCACGCTGTGTCGCGCCCAACGCACAATTGACGGGCATTCAGGGCGCGGTGGTGGAGGATAATAAAAGCGTTGGCGTCTCCATCGAAGGGGTCGCCGCTGGTCGCGAACCACGATCGGCTGCGGAAGATTTGCGGCAAATGCTTCTCGAGCAGCTCGGTCAAAGTTATCGCGACGTGAAGGTCGAGTTCAAGGCGTTGGAAGACCTCGACACCATCGTCAACCTCGGCGGCACGAACATGGCGATGGCGCATTATATCTTGAACGTAACTTTCAATCCAGCGCCTGCTAAAGTGGCGGCTTCACCCGCTCCGGCACGGCCTTCGAAACGATGAACCGATTTAAATTTAAAAAAGATCAAATCCAGAAGATCGGACTCAGTTTCGTCGGGTTCGTGGTTCTCCTCTTCGTCTACTTCAGTTTCTTTCTTGGCCCGCTTAATCGGACTCGCAACGCCACACTCATGGCGATGAAGGATCGGCAAACCAAGCTCGAGGCTTCAAAGACCGACCTGAGTAAAGCCGCCACGCTTGAGCAGCAAGCCAAGAGCGCGACCACTCGTTATGCCGCACTTAAAGCTCTGAATCCGGAAGGCGCTCCGATCGCCTGGTTTCCTCCGCGTATCAAAGTGTTTTTTGCTAATCAACAGCTCGACAAAGCAGTCGCGCGCCTTGAGACCAGCGGTGGTCTCAAGCAGGGCGAACTCTCAGGTTGGACAAAATACTCGTGGGTAATCGATCTGCCGCAGGCCGACTATACAACTCTGGGCAAAGCGATAGCCGACTTGGAAAATACCGAACCGCTGCTCGCCGTCACGAAGCTGACCATTCAGGCGCTCCCCGATCAACCCCAATTCCAGCAGGTCGATCTCAGAGTTTCTAACATGATCCAGACAAAATGAAGAGATTCGGCTTTTTTATAATCCTGGTCGTCGCTGCACTCCCGCAATCGCAGGCCGGTGACGCCACCGCGCTGGTGGTGAAAAACAAATCGTCGTTTGAAATTGATGCCCGCACTCGCAATCCCTTCTGGCCGATCGGGTGGAAGCCGGCGGCGAAGCTGGCAGATGTCGGCGTTGAACATGGAGGCCCTGACGTTCCACTCACGGCCTTTGTCGTTTCCTCGATCACAATGGAGCAAGGCACGCGCTTCGCCATCATTAACGGCAAAGTCATGCAGGAAGGGCAGCAATTTGGGTTGCAACTCGGCAATCAAACCTACCAGATCACGGTCAAATCGATCGAGGACGGTAAAGTCACGCTCGCCCGCCGCGATCAAGAGATCGTCATTCCGCTGCGGCGAAAGTAGCGTGAGGAGGGCGCGAATTGCACGCGCCGACCTAGCTAGCAAGAGACGTGACCCTTGCCTCGGTCACCAAAATAAACTCTGCCTCGCATAACACCACCGGTTTCGTCCCACGCAAGAGTTGCCACCACTGCGCCGCTGAACCGAGTACGATCAATAGCACGAGCACTAGAAAGGATCCGGCCACGACTGCGTCGAACTGCCACACGCCGGCCTGCCTAACCAGCGCAGCGGTCTTTTGCGCATCTGCCATTCCCGCGGCCTGCTGGAGTAGCGACTGCGCGCCGCTCAAGAAACCAAGCCTGGCATCAGGCGAGAAAATCTTAAGATAGCCGGCGGAAAACGTAACCACGCACATAAAGGCGAGCGGAATGAGCGTGATGAAAAGATATTTTGTTTTCTGCATCTTAATCAGAAGCGTCGTTCCCAGACAAAGCGCGATCACCGAGAGCAACTGATTCGCCAATCCAAAGAGTGGCCAGAGAGTGTTGATCCCGCCGAGCGGATCGACTACGCCCTGATACAAAAACCAACCCCAGGCGCCGACCAGCAGCACGCTGGCGAAAAAATTGGCGCTCCACGAGCGCGTGTTGCCCAACGGTCGCCAAAGATTGCCTAACAAATCCTGCAGGAGAAACCGCCCCACCCGCGTGCCCGCATCGATCGTCGTTAAAATAAAGAGTGCTTCAAACATGATGGCGAAGTGATACCAAAGCGCGAGCGCGGTCGGGTTCGATGAAACACGCGCGAACATATGCGCCATGCCCACGGCAAACGTGGGCGCGCCACCAGCCCGATTGAACATCGTGTCCTCCCCCAGATTTTTCGCTAAGATCGACATCTGATTCTCGGTTACCGGAAAACCGGCCGCGCTTACTTTCGCGACGACTTCTGTCGGCGTACCTTTCGTGTTGATGGCGAAATATTCGCCCGGCAACAGTACACAGGCGGCAACCATTGCCATCAGCGCGACCATCATCTCTGTCACCATCGCGCCGTACCCGATATCGCGAATGCGCGACTCGCGTCCCAGCATCTTTGGGGTGGTGCCCGAAGCAATCAGTGAGTGAAAACCGGAGACGGCACCGCAAGCGATCGTAATGCAAACAAACGGAAACACCGGACCGGCAAAAACCAGGCCACTGCCATCGATGAAGCGCGTCAGCGCCGGCATCTGCAGTGTCGGATGGATAAGAATGACCGCGATAGCAAGCGCTGCCACCGTTCCAAGTTTCAAAAATGTGCTGAGATAATCGCGTGGCGTCAGCAACAACCACACCGGCAGGATCGACGCGGCCAATCCGTAGATCATGATCGCCCACGCTAGCCAGCGATCGTCATGACGAAACCAGCCTTCGATCATCGGGAAATGCCCGAGAAATTGTCCGCCCCAGACGCCGAAGCCAAGGCCGAGCAATCCAAAAATGGTTATGGCGGTTACGCTCACTTTCCCGGTGCGCAGTCCGATCCCCATGATGAACGCCACCGGAATCGTCATTGCGATGGTAAAGACTCCCCAAGGGCTTTTCGCGAGCGCCTGCACTACAACTAGCGCGAGCACCGCGAGCAGGATCGTCATGATCGCCAAGACGCTGATCAGCGCCAAGGCGCCAACGCCCGGCCCGATCTCTTCTTTTACCATTTGACCGAGTGTTTTGCCGCCGCGGCGGACGGAGGCGAAAAGAATCATCATATCGTGCACGGCGCCGCCGAGTGTCGCGCCGATCAGGATCCAGAGCGTTCCCGGTAAAAAACCAAACTGCGCCGCAAGCACAGGTCCGACTAGCGGCCCTGGCCCTGCGATTGCGGCAAAGTGATGACCGAAGACCATCCAGCGATTCGTCGGCACAAAGTCTTTGCCATCATTTTGCACCAGCGCAGGCGTTGCGCGTTGATCGTTGAGCACGAGCACCTTTGTCGCCAGCCATTTACTGTAGAACCGATAGCTGATCGCGGTTGCGCACAGACCAGCGACGATGATCCAGAGCGCGCTAATCTGCTCGCCGCGCGAAAGGGCGAGCACGCAGACCGAGGCCACGCCCAGAACCGTGACCGCAATCCAAAGCAGCTTTTTCCAGATCGTCATTCTGTTGCGACTTCGTCTACAAGATCGACAATTCCCATTGGATTTTCAATTCAGACCGTCACGCGCGGCTTGTAACTTCGCCAGCTGCTCGCTGAAATCTTTCTGGCGTTGCCGATGTTCTTCGACAACCGCCCCCGGCGCCCGGTCGATAAAAGATTTGTTCTGAAGTTTGCCTTTCACCGTTCGCAATTCTTCTTCCAACTTCGCGATCTCTTTCTGGAGTCGCTCCCGTTCGACCGTTCTGTCCCCGGCAGTGACAGTG
>JALYUC010000017.1 GCA_030853965.1 Verrucomicrobiota bacterium
CTACTATCATCCGCGACTTAAAACCGTCGGATTTGGAATTATAATAATTTTTCATTAGTAGGTTTTTCTTTTGTGTGGGTTGGCTTGGCTCGGATCGTTACTCACTTTTAGGCGAACCAAGCGAAATCCGTTGTTGGATTTCATATAGGAATCGTTTTCTCCGGGTGGGTCGGATGCCGCTTCGGTCGTAACTGTTACGAACACAGGTTATTACGGCGATAAAAAATATCGAAGAACCATGCCAAAATGACTCACATACGTAAACGGCCAGGACCTTAAAGAAGTTAATATTGTATTGAAGACAGGCGCCGTCCGTCGTGTTGGGCGCTCGGCCTCTGTTTGAGGCATTGAAAGCTCACTAGAGGCATTTTCCGCTGATTGCTGACTGGTCGCCCGGCTTGGGTGTCAGGGGGACCGTCGGTCTTAGCTTGGCGATGGGATCTGATAGACTAATCGCCGCTCTGAACACGAGGTGCGAATGGAACGAATGTTTTTTCCATCCGCGTCACCCAGCGATCGTATTTCTTATGTTCTGCATGCGGATAGGTGATTCGTAGTGATACCCATTGCGAGCCTTTCGTGTAGAGCTTTCGATAGTACTCCGTGCCGTCGGCGGTGACGCCGGAAAGAACGAACCACGTGTCTCCTTTCCTTTTGTAGGTCACCGTCCCGGCAAGAAGACTGATCTCCTTCTGCATTCGACTCTCGAGAGTTTCGCCGCCTTCGGCCACATCTTGGACAACGGCTTCAACGTTGAAATCGCCCTCGGGCGTTTGAAATGAGCAACCCGTCGCTGTGGATGTAGTCGAATGAACAAGGCTGGCGGGAACTTGCAGGACAAACTCAGTTTTCGGAGTAGAACACGCGTTCCACGCGTCTTCCTCGCTACGTGCATGCTCTGTAATCATTGCAGATATCACCGTGACGAAAGTGACAATTCGACAGAACAGGAACGACGGGTGAGCGATCACAAATTCATCATGCACGGACTCGAGCCGCCCTCAACTACGTACAACCACGTAAGGGAATTTAGTATTCACCCGTGGCACGCGCTTCATTAGGATTTCCTCATGTCCGCGGAACTCAATGCCAGAGGCACAATCGACGAACTAAAAGAGCTGCGCGCGCTCACGGGAGATGCAAACGGTGCGCAGCGTGTCGCCTTCACGCAAACGTGGGCGAGAGCGCGAGCCTGGCTCCGAGAGAAACTGGAGCAATTGCCAGTGGAAATTCACAACGACGCAGCTGGCAATCTTTGGACAACCTTACGCGGTAAATCGAATAAAGCCGTTCTCATCGGCGGACATATCGATTCGGTGCCGAATGGCGGATGGCTGGATGGTTGTTTGAACACGATGGCAGGGGTGGAAATCCTGCGGCGAATCAATGTGCAATACAAAGGTGAGCCGCCGGTCACAGTTCGGCTGGTCGATTGGACCGACGAAGAGGGAGCTCGGTTTGGAAAAAGTCTTTTCGGTTCCTCTGCGTGCTCAGGCAAGATCGACATGAACGAAACGCGCGGGCTCAAGGATAAAGACGGGATTCGTTTGGTCGATGCGCTGAAGGAATACGGAATTGATTTCGAGAAAGTGAAGGACGCCGGCCAAGAACTGAAAAACGCCGCGGCGTATCTCGAACTGCACATTGAGCAAGGCCCTGTGCTTCTCGATCTCGATCTTCCGCTCGGCACTGTTCTCGGCACATTTGGGGTCGAACGCCACGCGATTACTTTTCGCGGACAAGCAGCGCATTCTGGCAGCACGCCGATGAAGCGTCGCCGCGATGCCTTTCTGGCTGCGGCGAAAATGAGTCCGGAGATTTATGGTATCGCGGAGCGAAGTGGGGGCGGCGTTTGCACAATCGGCTCGTGCATAACTCAGCCGGGCATCGTCACGAGCGTGGTGGAGGAATGCAGGATCACGCTCGACCAACGCCATCTGGATGCCGGCGCGCTGCAGCGAATGTTGAGCGAAGCGAAAGCCGCCAGCGAAAAATTCGCGAAGGAAGGAGATGTCGATCTTGCTTGGGAACGAATTTGGAACATCGAGCCGATCTTATTTAATGATGAATTAATTGCGTTCTGTGACGAAGCGATTCGCGAGACTGGCGCGAAACCGCATCGGATGCCGTCAGGTCCGTTGCACGACGCCGCTGAAGTCGCACGCGCCGGCGTTCCGACGATTATGATGTTTGTGCAAAGTTTGCATGGCATCAGTCACAATAAGATCGAAGACACCAAAGAAGAGCATCTCGAAATGGCAGTGACCGCATTCGACAAACTCGCCGACAAAACAATTAGTTGGATTTTATCGAGTTAGCCGGAAATTTGTTTCAGTGCCCCTCGAAATCTGTTAAACAAGCCGGTTCTTACAAAGGAGTAGTTATGCCGACACTTGCAACCACCGTTGATGGACTCAACCTGCCAAATCCATTCATAATCGGATCTGGACCTCCAGGGACAAACCTCAATGTCATCACCCGAGCGTTTCGCGAGGGCTGGGGCGCAGTCATCGCGAAGACGATCAGTCTCGATTCTTCTAAGGTTATCAATGTCGCGCCGCGTTACGCGAAATTGATGGCGGCCGATGGCAAGGAACCAATCGGTTGGGAAAACATCGAGCTGATTAGCGACCGCCCATTCAAAATCTGGATGGATGAATTCAAGAAGTGCAAAGACCAGTTTCCGGACGGCGTTCTCATCGCCTCCATCATGGAGGAGTATAACAAGGACGCGTGGACGGAAATTGTCGAGCGTTGCCAGGACGTGGGCGTTGATTCGTTCGAATTGAATTTTTCCTGTCCGCATGGATTGCCCGAGCGGAAAATGGGCGCGGCCATGGGCGAGAACCCCGAGATCGTCGAGGAAGTTGTCGGCTGGGTGATGGCGTCGGCGAAGAAACCAGTCTGGGCGAAGATGACCCCGAACGTAACGCGCATCACCGATCCTAGCCGCGCGGCGTTTCGCGGCGGTTGCCAGGGCGTGAGCGCGATCAACACCATCCGCAGCGTCATGAGCGTGAATCTCGACACCTTGCGGCCGGAACCAACGGTTGAAGGTTTCACAACTCCGGGCGGCTATTCGTGCAAAGCCGTGCGCCCGATCGCGCTCCGCATGGTGATGGAGATCGCGACGATGATTCGGGGCGAGTTTCCGGGTCACACTCTTTCCGCCATCGGCGGAATCGAAAGCGGCGGCGACGCTGCCCAATTCATTTTGCTTGGCGCGGATACCACTCAGGTTTGCACCGGTGTCATGAAGTTCGGTTACGAATTCGTGAAGCGAATGTGCGACGACCTGCTCGCATTCATGGAGAAACACAAATTCGAAACCCTGGCTGATTTCAAAGGCAAGAGCCTCGATTACTTCACCACGCACGCGGAGCTGGTGCGGATGCAGAAAGAGCGCAAAGCGAAAGAGAAAGCAGCGGCGGATGACGCTGCCGCGAAGAAAATCGTGCGCGCCGACGGCGAGTGGAGTGGCGACGAGTTCGTCAAACAATCGGATGCGCTCGCGCGCGGCTAACGCGTGACGACGACACCAGTTTTCGTTGGTGGAGAATGGCGCGAAATCTCCGG
>JALYUC010000029.1 GCA_030853965.1 Verrucomicrobiota bacterium
TGCCGATCCGCGCTGCCATCTGGGAAATCCCGGCCGGCCAAATCGAAGACTCGGCAGAACCGAGCGAGAAAGAAATCGAAGCTACGGCCCTGCGCGAATTGCGCGAGGAGACGGGGCATGAACTTGCATCTGACGGCGAACTCATTCCTCTCGGTCACTATTTTTCGTCACCAGGATTTACCGATGAGCACGGCTACTTCTTTTTAGCACGTCCTGTCCAACCCTGTGTTGGATTGCACGTTCGCGAAGACTCGGAACACATTCTTGATTGTCGATCTTTCAGCGCGCGCGAAGTCGCGCGCATGATCGCGGAGAACGAGATCCGCGATGCGAACACGCTAAGCATTTGTGCGCGATTGGTCGCACGCGGGTTTCTCTCGCTCGATTTCTGCTGAGCGATTATCGATCAAATGGCGTTGCGAGACATTTTCAAATTTCGCGAGCTGCCGGAGAGCGAGACGTCGAAGCCATTTCTCGAACATCTCGAGGACCTGCGATGGACCATCGTCAAGATGGCAATCACCCTTGTAATTGCGATGATTGGTTGTTTCGCCTTTCGCTCGACCCTTGTGCACCTGATGCAACGGCCGCTGCACGATGTCGATCCGCAGGTCGGTGCGTTGCGCGCTCTCGGAATTACCGACTCCATCGTAATCTCATTTCATTTGGCCTTTTATGCCGGGATCGTCATCTCGTTTCCGCTGCTGCTCTATTTTGTCGCAGAGTTTGTTTTGCCGGCGCTCACTGCCATAGAAAAACGTCTCCTCCTTCCAGCCATTTTCTTCAGCTTCGCACTTTTTCTTCTCGGCGTGTGTATCAGCTACTTTTGGTTGCTCCCCAAAACGATCCTCTTTTTCTTTCGCGACACGCAATCGCTCGGTTGGACGCCGACTTGGACCGTGCAGCTTTATTATTCTTTCGCCACCAGATTTACAATCGGCTTTGGTCTTGCTTTTGAGCTGCCGGTTGTCGTTTTGGTTTTGGTCAAGTTCGGACTGATTACCTACAGGTTCATGGCGCGCACCCGGCCGTATGCCATTGTGCTCATTTTTATTCTTGCCACCATCATCACACCGACACCGGACATTTTGACTTTGATCGCAATGGGACTGCCGATGTGTTTGCTGTATGAAAGCTGCATTTGGATTGCATGGATGATGGAGCGCCGTAGATCGAAAACGGCGAAGGGCTGATTGCGTGGATATCGCAAGCTACCAAACCCTCTCCAGCGCCTTCGTGTTCGTTCTTGGCGCCGCGGTTGGGTCCTTCCTCAACGTCTGCATTTATCGCTTGCCGCTCGATCTTTCCATCAATCAACCGCGCCGCTCCTTTTGTCCCGCCTGCAAGAAGCCGATTCCGTGGCATCAAAACCTGCCGCTGGTTAGTTGGCTCGCGCTCCGAGGCCGCTGTGCAAATTGCGGAAGCAAAATCCGCGTCCGCTATTTTGGAGTGGAATTACTAACTGCGCTTCTTTTCCTCATCGTTTGGCAGAGTTTCCCCTGGTCAATGGCGATCGCTTATTGGGTGTTTGTTTCGCTTCTCATCGTCGGGACGTTCATCGATTTCGAGCACTTCATTATCCCCGACCAGGTGACGATCGGCGGTACGGTTGCGGGACTAATTGCAAGTTTTGCTGTCCCCGAGCTGATGAACGCCGATTCGCGGACTGCTGCGCTCGTCCGCTCTGTCCTCGCAGCTGCGCTAGGCTATCTCGTTCTGTTAATCGTGCTAGAGGCGGGCAAGGCCGCCTTTGGGAAGAAAAAAATCCGTCTCGACGCACCCACGCCGTTCACTTGGACGAGACATGATGACGATGCCAATTTCGAGGTCGGCGAAGAACGCAGTTTGTGGAGCGATCATTTTGCGCGAGAGAGCGATCGTCTGTTGCTCCAATGCGACACCGCGAAGATCGACAACCGCAATTTCGACAATGTTACACTCGAGTTTCACTACGATCGTGTCGCAATCGGCAATGAAACAATCGCGCTCGATCAGGTAAATGAAATCTCCGGAGTAGTGCGCGAGCTGCAGATTCCGCGCGAAGCAATGGGTCGTGGCGACTTGAAATTTTTAGCTGCGATCGGTGCATTTTTGGGATGGCGCGCGGTGTTGTTCAGTATTTTCGCAGGTTCACTTGTCGGGTCGCTCATCGGATTGCTCACATTGATCGCTGGAAAACGCGTCTGGTCGGCCAAGCTGCCGTTCGGTCCTTATCTCGCAGTCGGCGCGCTAAGCTGGATGTTCTTCGGCGATGCGTTTGTGCGTTGGTATCTCGATTTGCTCCATTTCTGATGGATCAGAGAAAACTGGCGTGAACGCATACCACTGATGCCAGTAGCGCGTAATATTTTCTTCGAGCAACCGCGACCATTCTTGTAGCGCGGAAGCAATTTCGATCTCACGGGGACGATCGCCCTTCAGGCAAGTGATCGGCTCATGCGCAATAATTGCGTATTTTCGAAATCCTTTTCGCACGATAAACAGTGGATAAATTGGTGTCTCCGCGACGAGCGAGAGAACGAACGGTCCCGTAGGCAGAAAAACTTCCCTGCCAAAAAGTGCAGTGGCTGAGCGCGCCATATCGCCCATCACGCGATCTCCCTGGATGGCGATAATCTGCCCGGCTCGTAATGCCGCCACGAGATCAAATGAGAGCGACGTGCCCTCGCTGCTGTAATCAACTTTCATCGCGCCACCACTCGATCGTTCCAATGAAAGATCGACATGTTGCGCCGTGCGTCGATCGGGCTCCGGCGCGCGCACCATGCGGATTTCACGCTGAAATTTCTCGATGAACAACGCCGCCCCCAGATCGTAATTGCCCATGTGCGCGGTGAGGATAATGGCGCGCTCGCTGGTGGCCAACGCATTCAAAAACTTCTCTCCCGCAAGTTCGTAAGTGAATCGCCCCCTCAGTAATCTGTAAATGGCGGCGTCCGTTAACGTCCACGCGAAATTGTAAAATGTCCGAAAGGTCCGGAGATAGTTCACCAAAGGCGATGAACCAGGCAAAATAATTGCGAGCTGGCGATGGATAGTTCTTCGCGCCGGCGCAGCGAAGAAGAAAAAGAAAGTCGTCCAGAAGAAAATCAGAAATGGATGAAAAAAGGACGGAATGTTTACAACCGACCAGTCGAGAGATTTTCTCCAAAAGATCCCGCGCACGGCGAATCCGCGCCACCACGGCTGAACATCATTCATAGGATCCTGCGGCGAATCAACACGGCGCAATTGTTGATCTTATCCTATACCTCGCACGCCTCCGCCGGAGTTGTCGCGGAGGGCTGACTTGCAGGTGCGCGTGCGCGCGAAACCAGCATAAGGCGTAGATTAATGATCTCACACTTCCACCAACGACGGAGCCCTTTCCAGATTTGCTTGCGAACACGCGCGTCCGGAACAAATCCATCGTAGAGCTCGCGCCATCCGGCGTTGCGTCGGCCGTAACATCCAGTCGCCCATCGCCTGTTTGCCAGCGCCACCAGCCGCCGATTGTAAAACTTCATCAGACGCGCGGCGATGCGACCCCCGCGGCCTCCGAACGGTAAGTTTAGAAAACCACATTCCGGATCGTGATAGATCGCTCTGACCAGCCCGAGATAATAACTGCTGACATCGAGCAGCAGCGCCGCCGACATCAGCTCGGCGTCACCCATGTAATAGTACTTGTCCTTGTACAGACTTTCGAACCAGTTACGGTAGGTGATCGGATACTGCTCGTTGTAATAGCGGAGACGATCAGTGACATCTTCGCCCGCTAAACTCTGCGCGAGCAAATTAGCAACATAGTGTGAGGTGTAAGAACAAAAATCGAGGCCCGGGCTGTAAAGCGGATCGATAAAACCGGTAGCGTCGCCCACGCAGGCCCAACCCTCGTCGCAAACTTTTTCGCAGTGATAAGGCAGCGCGGAGAGCGCATGCACATCGCCTTCAATCGCGCGGGCCCCGCCAAAAATCTCGCGACCAACCGGATGGCCAAGAATGTGGGCATGCAGCCGTTCACCGAGGCTTGGTCCCTCCGGTAATTTGAAAATGCGGTTGTCATAGACGATACCCGCACTCACGTCGCCGCCCTGCAACGGAATGATCCAGACCCACCAACCGCGCCCGAGCAGATGGTTGGTGGCCCACTCCCGGCTTGTTCGACAAGAGTTGGCGTACTCGGGAAAGCGTTCCCGTAACTCACAGCTGTCCCATGCTTTCACGCCGGTGAACCGCGCCCATACGGCATTGATAGGATGCTCGGTGTTTGGGCGAAGATATCCGAGCTTTCGCGCGAGCATGGTCGCGCGCCCACTGGCATCGACTATCCAGCGCGCTTGGATGCTGCGTTCATTAAGATCGACAATCGCATTTACGGTTTGCCCGTTTGCGCCGTTCAGCTCGCACTTTGTCATCTTGGCTGGCCGCCAGAGATCGCAGCCCGCGTCCACTGCCAGCTCGAGCAAATGGGAATCAAGTTTCGCGCGATCCACTTGATAGCCCGCGACCCGTGCTTGGTAACGCGAGCCGACCTCGACACAATCATCAAAACGCTGATCCGGCCGATTTGAAAACCAAAGCCGCAATCCTTGTTTGGCCAATTGATGGTGCCCGAGATAATGGGTCAGGCCCAAAATCCGCGTCATGTAACAACTGCTTACCTCGGTCGTCGATTCACCCACCTTGCGGTCGAATTCCGGCGTCTTCTCGATGATCAGCACGCGGGCATTCGGGCGTTTGCGTTTGAGCACGAGCGCCGTGGCCGCGCCGGAGAACGCGCCGCCAATGATTACCACATCGTAATCGAACTCCATCGCAGCGGAGAGAATGGACTTTGCGGCCCGGAAACGCAATTCTGTTCGGATAGATGATCTTCACAAACGCGCGCTTGATTTTCCCGGATGGAATCCGCGACGGACTCGAAGTCGTGGTCCGCGAAGGCAGAATCGCGGAACTGCGCGCGCAAACCGGTGGCGGCGAAGATGAAGTTGTCGATCTTGCCGGCAATTATCTCGCCCCTGGGTTTATCGATCTTCATATTCACGGCGCAGTCGGGCGCGACACGATGGAAGCTTCGCCCGATGGGTTCCGCGCCATTTGCGATTATCACACCAGCGGCGGCACCACTTCGCTCCTGCTCACCACTGCAACCGCACCGATCAAAGCGATTGTCGATGTATTAAAGGCGGTTCGCGATTGTCGATCTTCCATCAAGCAAATCGCCGGCGTCCACGTGGAAGGACCTTTCATTTCGAAAGCGAAACCCGGTGCGCAGCGACCGGGTCTAATCCATAAGCCGACGCCAAAAGCTTATCAGCCGTTGCTTGAATACAGCGACGTGATCAAACGACTGACGCTCGCTCCGGAATTGTCTGGCGCAATCGAGCTCATTGACGAATTGCGTAAACACAACATCGGTCCCAGCGGTGGTCACAGCGACGCATGGGAAGAAGACGCGCGAACGGCGTTTGAGCATGGGATGCACAGTGTGACGCATACGTTTAATTGCATGTCCATGTCCCGCCGCCGTGGGAGCGATCGTGTCGCTGGTCTACTTGAATTCGCTTTAAGCGAACCGGAAATCATTTGTGAGCTGATTGCCGATGGTCACCACGTTTCGCCAACGCTCATGAAAATGTTATATCGGACAAAGGGGGCGCCGGGAATTTGCCTGGTAACCGATGCCACGGCCGGTGCTGGCTTGCCCGAGGGTTCGAAGTTTTCCTTCTATGGAAACAAGTGTGTCGTGGAAGGCGGCGTTTGCCTGCTCGCCGATCGCTCTGCGCTGGCAGGGAGCGCCGCGCGCATGATTGATCTTATCCGCACGATGGTAACCCATGTGAATGTCCCGCTGCACGACGCCGTCGCGATGGCCACCGATACGCCCGCGCACGCGATCGGTCTGATCACAAAGGGGCAGTTTAAAATCGGAGGCGACGCGGATTTTGTTGCAATCTCGCCGGAACTCGAAATTGTACGGACATTTATCGCAGGCGAGGAAGTTTTTCGCGGCAATTAGATCGATAATAAGAACTCAGCGATATCGAGCGAGGCGCGCGGACGGCTCAATCGGCTGATGTTCGCTTCCCATTCACGCCATTGTTTTGCGCCATCGACGAAAGCTCGTTGGACCTCGGCCGCGACTTCAGTGGGCGACTGCGCGATCACGCCGGCGTTTGTTTCCACAATCAAGCGTGCATTACCCTCCTCTTGTCCGGACACAATGTGATTGATGATCATGGGGCACCGCGCAGCGATTGTTTCCTGAACGGTTGCGCCGCCAGCTTTGCCGATGAGCAAATGGCTGGCGCAAAGCATTCGCGGCAGATCGTCCGTCCAGCCGACGATGTCGATCTTGCGATTCCTCACGATGGCTTCGATTGCCCGCCGAAGTCTATCGTCACGCCCGACGGTCACGGTCAGTTCAATGTCGAGATCGAGAAGTTTGCTTACCAGTTCTGGCGCTGTTCGTGTTCCCGCGTTGATCATATAGAGAACACGTTGCGCAGAATCGGAAGGTGTTTGTCGATTTTGCGCGAGATCGGCGAATTTGGGACTGACAGGAAAGCCGAACGTTTTGATTATCTCGGTTGCGATTCCTGCGTTGCGTAGAACGGCTGCGCTCTGCTCGTTCGGAAGCAGAAAATAATCGGCCTCACAACGATACCAGATTGCGTTGACCGTAATCGAGTCGGTCACCACGACAACGCTCCGGCAAGTTCGATTTGGCCCGAGAATTTGTCTCAAAAGGTAGGGGTAAGGCGGGAATGAGGAAACGACTATTTCGGGTTGAAACCGTGCCAGCAAATGCGCCAGCTGGTTTTTGATGGGCGAAAAGAAGCGGCCCAGATCTCTGTCGACGGTTGTCTTTTGGTCGAGCCATCGATAAACAGTTCCCCAAGAGCGCGGCCAGCGATTGATTAGCGTTAGATAACCTTTGCGAATCAATTCATGAAGTCCTCCCAATGTTTCCGCGAATGCATCGTGCAATTCGACTGTGGCATTCGGTGCAATGCGCGCGAGGCCATCGCGAACACCGCGCGCCGCGGCGTTATGGCCCTCTCCGTAACCCGCGGTCAGGATCAAGATTTTTTTCACGAGTCGTCGCAGGAGCGCGGAAGTTTAATGGATATTTGCACTCGGCAAAGTAAACTCCACTCGCGATGAAATTGCTCCGCTTTGTTTGGAGAATCATGCGGCGTTTGGTGTGGGAAACAGCCATGGATAACACGACTGGTTTGGCCGCACAGCTGGCGTATCTGCTTCTCTTCGCGCTCGCTCCCGGGCTTCTTTTTCTTTGGCACTTGCTCGGTCTTTTCGGAACCGATCCGGGGAAGTTGCATCAAATGTTTATGGTCTTGAAAAGCTTTTTGCCGCCAGATCCGAAAGTTCAGGAGATTCTCGATACCGCGGTTGCAAGTGTTGTCGTCACCGGCTCGAGCGGCATGCTGGCGAACGCTGGCATCATCGTCGGCATTTACTTCGGCACTGTTTTCATTGCCACGATCTCGCGGGCATTGAGCGAAACTGCGGGCGTGCGCGAGGAGAAAAACTGGTGGGCGAAATACATCATTTCGTTCTTCATGCTCTTTTGGTTCGGCATTGCCATTTTCGTCTGTTTCAGCGCGGTCGTGTTCGGGGAAACCCTGGCCGGAGTAGCCGAAGTGAATCTGCAGTTGGGCTTCCCTCTCCAGGAATGGGTGGCGGCGCTGAATCTGCCATTCACGGCGCTGGCGCTTATCGGTTTCGCCCTGGTTTTGTACCTGCTGACACCGCACAATTATCTCACCATTCGGCAGGCGCTGCCCGGGGCGATTTTCTTTTCGGTGGGATGGATCATCGTCACAAAAATTTTCCAGATCTACGTCGCGCGCTACGATCGCTATAACCCGACCTATCTCGCACTCGCCTCCCTCATCGTTCTGCTCACCTGGATGTATCTAACTTGTCTGCTTGTTCTGCTTGGCGGAAAGTTGAATGCAATCGTTCGGCGCGAACGGGAAAGCAGAGTGACGCCGGCGCCGGCAGCTCCAGAAGCGCAGCCCGCTTGAACGCATCGCCGGCTCTGTTACGCTCCGCCGCAGTGGTGCGCTTTCGGATTTCTCTCACAATTGCCTTCGCGCTTAGCCTGCTTATCGGCGCAATTCTTGACGCACAGACGGACGAGGAGAAACGCGCGGAATTCTTGAAGACCCGCGTGACGGCGTCGCCATCGCCCGACAAGTCGCCGAGTCCGACACCGAAACCGAAAAAGAAGGCGACACCAACGCAAGAAAAAGGGGCTTCGCCGAAACCCAAGGCGAAAACAACCGAGACACCGAAACCGATCGCTTCTCCGAAGCCGAGCGAGTCACCGACTCCACGCCCAAAAGGCGAGGCGTCGCCCCATCGCAAAACAAAAAAGAGCGTTTCACCAAAGCCGAAGCCGAGTGAAACGCCGGAAGCGTCAGACGAAAAATCGACAACCAAAGAGTCGCCAAGCCCGAGCGCAAAACCAAAGTCGGCAAAAAAGAAAACAAACAGTAAGAAAGAATCGAGTTCCAAATCGAAGAAGACCGCAAAATCCAAGGCAAAGAAAAAACAAACGCCGGAACCGGAAGAAACTCCGGCGGCGACAAAGCGCCGATCCCCCAAGCCTTCTGAAACGCCTGTGACGCGCCCAACTGCGCCGCTGCCGCGCGCTATCCCGGTAGCGACGCCTTCTGCGCCGCCCCCGCCAACATCGACCTTTTCAGCCGGCGCTCCGATTGAAGAGCCGGCGCAGCTTACGATTGAAAAATCGGGTTATGAAAAACCCGCTGGCTTTTGGTCACGCGTTTTCGGCAGCGGCGGCGGCGGCCGCAAGAGCGGCGCAGGTTATCGGTATCTCACGAGTTCCGTGCGCGCAGAAATCGATCGCGCCCCGGCCGATCGCCGCAATCCGCGCTGGCAGATGATTGTGGTGCACAACAGCGGGACGCGACAGGGCAACGCGCGCGCGTTTGATTACTACCATCGACATGTCCGCCACATGCGAAATGGACTTGCCTATCATTTCGTCATCGGCAACGGAACATCGACAGGTAACGGTCAGATTGAAGTGGGCGATCGTTGGCGCCGCCAGATCAATGGCGGCCACGTCCACAGCGATTACCTGAATAATATTGCGCTCGGGATTTGTCTGGTTGGCGATTTCAATCGCGATCAACCGACGCGCGCCCAGTTGGAATGCTGCGAAGAATTAATCCGCTATCTGCGGCAGCGCTGCGGCAAGATCGGCAATCACTTCCCGGTGGTGAAGCCACATCGCGAAGCGAATCCCCCGCGTTGGGGCACCGATTGTCCGGGCGACGCGTTTCCCTATTCCTGGTTTAGGCGATTTCAGGAATGAAGGTGGAAGGCGGAAGCCACCACGGATGTTCGCTTTAAAGACTCAATTTCGCTGCGCCACGATCAGATTGCTCTTGGTGTAGTTCCACTGATAACCAAAGCCGATCCCGAGCAGTGGCGGATTGCTC
>JALYUC010000004.1 GCA_030853965.1 Verrucomicrobiota bacterium
CGGACGCTCTCGGCGATGGCGGCGAAAATGGCCGCGCCAATCCAACGCTCTTGCAAGAGGAGCCAAAGGCTGGCGAGAACCAGACAGGCGTGCGGCACATCGGTCATGGAGGCTGCGGAGTAAAGAATGTGGAGCGGATTGCAAACAACGAGCGCGAAGGTCACGCCGGCGAAGACAAGATTGCGCGTCAGTTTCTCGGTGATCGCGAACACGAGCAGGCAACTGGTCGCGCCACACAGACCGGATAAGATTTTCCCGACGAGAAGCGGATTGTCGATCCAAACGTTAGGGATGGCAGCCGTAAACTGAAACAGCGGCAGCCAGAAACTATACAGATCTGTTAATCGGAAATGACCGAGGTTTGCGCTGATTCGCGCAATTATTTCCGCGTAGGAATATGCATCCTGTTCGGCATTGGGCAGGAAGAATGCCGCGGTTAAACGAGTCGTGAATGCGATCGACCACAGGATTGCGCAGGTCAACCGAGTAGTAATCAGTGATCGGTGATCAGTGATAGGTTGCTATTTCTTGGCGGCAGCATCGCGATAAGACAACCACGCCCGCCATGCTCGCTCCCAATTCTGTTTGGCTGCCCAACCCTGCGCTTCTAGGAAATGAAAATAAGCGGGCGCATTCGCGCGCTCACTGAAATGCCGCGCGATCAGAAGCGCATCATCGACCCTGCCACGCTGCATCTGCTCGCGGTAAAGCGCGTAGCCGGCGCTGTAGTTGTCGGGATTCGTGTAATAACGTTGCGCGAGCTCTTCGAGGGTTGCGCCTCCTGAAACGCGCGGCATCGCGACCGCGTCGCCGAACCGTTGCGTCAATTCGTAAGCACCCCGGAAATTATTCTTGCTCGCATCGTATTTTGCCATGCCGAGCCACGCATAACGCAGCCAGTCCGGATGTTCGTGGACGATGCGCGAGAGTTGCTCGAGATCGCCTCGCTCGGGCCATAAAGTAAAGAGCGCGAGTTTTTCCGTCTCGCTCAAGGCCTGGAGATTCGGATCCCTCTGTAACAATTCGGCGACGCCGTGGTTGAAAGGCTCACCTTTAGCGCGACCCAGATAAGCGATCGCCAGATCAGGTTGCTTAAGGCCGACCTCTTCGAGAATACGGCCTACTTCTGGATTTTTAACCGATGCGCTATTAAGCATGTCTGAATAAACTTCCCGTCGTCGTGATCCGGCTCGACGCAATGCTTCGCGCCAAGCCGTTGCCGCCAGAATGGGATGCGATAGAAGCCAGACAGTCCCTTCAGTGAGCGGAACTTCAAAGGCGTTCGGTTCGAGAAAGCGGGCGCGACGAAAATCATCGACCGCGCCTGCCCACTGTTTTGCACCTACCTCGCCCAAAGCGCGCGAAAAGTAGAGCTGCCAATCCAGCGGTGCCCACTCGAGCGCCCGCGTCGTCAGAGCGATCGCGCCCGCAAAATCGCGCCCGCGATTTGCCGCGGTTGCTAATTCTTTCACGTTCGAAACACCGACAGATCCGGGCAGCAGTGCCGTCGTGCGCGCCGCAATTGTCCATGATGCGCCAGCGACGAGCAGGACAAGACCAAGCAGCCGAAATATCATTGCGATCCAGCGGCTTTCCTTTAACGCAAGAGGCCGATGCAGTGAAAGGCCGAGCAGGAAAATGCCGGCGAAGGCCGTTCCAACACGGTGTCCGGAAACATCGACAAAACCATGAACGGCAAAGATGAAACCACCGATGAGCGCGGCTAAACGAAAACGCTGATTAGTTCCTTCCTGCAGCGGGAGCACGCGCCGGATGAGTAGCGTTGCGCCGATAATCGTTAACACGACCGCCGGCCATCCGAGCTCCGACCAAATCCAAAGCCAGTCGCTTTCGGGATGCAAAACACGTGAGTCCTCGGTGAGCGATGCCTGGCGGAAAATGGCGATCACGGGGTCGAAATTTCCGAGGCCGATTCCACACCATGGCGATGCGCGAATTAGATCGAAGGTGTCGCGAAAAATCTTCCACCGAAAATCGGTGGAGATTCCCGTGCCGCGCAACCCGTGTAAATGGAAACGGTCTAACGTTTCACCGCCGAGAAGCAAGATGGCGCTGAGCAAAAGAAGCAGAAAAGAAAAACCGAGTGCGACACGCGCGGTCGAGCGTTGGCGAAACGCGACAATGCCGATCCATAGGGCACTGCCTCCGACCAGAATGCCAATGCCGGCGCGCGAGAAATTCAGAATAATGGCAGCGATAAGAACGCCGAGCCCAGCCAGCCAAAGGAGCCATCGTTTTCTCCCGTGACGCAAATCATCCTGGCCGCACGCCAGCAGCGCGATCGAGGTGAGGCCGAAAAGATTGCCCGTTTGGTTCCGATTCGGAAAGGGACCGAAGCCACGCTGATTAATCCAAAACGGAAAGGCAGCGTGGGTCAGATAAAGTGCGATGGCGATCGCTGCCAGGAATACAATTCCAGTGACGAAGAGCCGAAGCTGAAACCTGACGGAACGCAGTTCGAGTTGCTGGGTGCTGACGGTATAAAGCCAGCATATTCCAGCGAGAAGGCTGATGAATGCACTCGCGGTAATCCATGGTTGCGGTGAAACGGTGGAAGAAAGATGGATCGCGAAATCATCAGCCACTGCTGAGCGCCACAAGGGGATGAAGAACCAGCGCGCCGGCAGAAAAGCAACCAGGGCCAGCGCGAGGAGCGTTACGAAAATTCCATTAGTGGTGGCGCCGAGAGAAAGGTGCGGCGGGCGAGCAACCAAATACAAACCAAGTAACGCGACGATAATTCCTTCCGCCCATTTCTCCGTCCCGCCGCCAAGGAAACATGCAAGCACCGGCAAAAGCGCAATCACTCCATTCCGCGCCCAATCAGTTGCCGGTAACGTGCGACTGTTGCGCTTCTGTAAGTCGTTCTCGGAGTTTCGCATCAGCCGAGGATCATGGTATGGGAATGGCTATTAATTGAGCCATCAATGCGGACGAGCGGAATTATCATGTCTGCGCCCACTGTACCACGAGTTGAAGCCGCGCCGCCATCGCGTACTCTCAACTTTGTCCGACGACCATAGCCATGGTTATACAACGCAAGGAAGGTCTCTATCGCCTTTTCCTGCTCTGTCAGATTCTTATCGTCGCTCTGCTCTTCTGGTTCGGAGTTTGGGTAATGGTGACCTTCTATTCCGCTGGCGCGGATCTGACCTGGCGGCGATACAGCATTTATTGCGGCCTGCTTGTTCTCGGCTTGTTTCTGGAGTCCGTCACGCGTGACGGATCTAAAACCTATTTTTTAAACAACGAGTTGCTTCGCCAGCATCGGATCAGTTTTCGACAGACCATTGCGAGCAGCGGAATGCTCGCCTTTTACCTGATCGCGACCAAAGACGCTTTCATTTCGCGAGTCTTTTTCTTCAACTTTGTTCCGTGGCTGTATGTCGCGCTCCTGTTCTCACACTATTATCTGCCGGCGTTTTTGGCGCGACGCGTTTTCACTCGGGCACGCGAAGAGAAAACGCTGCTCGTCGGTTCGGCGGGTAAGGCCTCCCAGCTGAAGGAATGGCTGCGCCGCAAGTCCGAGATTGGGCTACGCACCGTCGGGCTGATCTGCGACGAGCCGATTGAAAAAACGGACGACGGCATCCCGGTCCTGGGCCGGTCCGATCAGCTCGAGCAAGTCATTCGCGAACGCGGGATCACTCAGGTGATCTTGCTGGAGTTTCCGCTTTTTACTGAAATCGATCGCGACATGATCCGCACCTGCGACCAGCTCGGAGTAAGGTTGTTAATCGTTAGCGATCTGGAGGAAAAGCTGCGCCATTCGGTGACTCATTTTGAGGACGATGGCTTCCGCTTTATCGGCTTGCGCGAAGAACCGCTGGAGAATCCGCTTAACCGGTTCTTCAAGCGCGCGATCGATCTCGCGATCGCGTTGCCGCTGACGGTCTTCCTTTTTCCCCTGCTCGCCCTCATCGTTTTTATTGCGCAACGGCTGCAATCCCCTGGCCCGCTTTTTCATGTGCAAACCCGCGCCGGCATCCAAAACCGCCAGTTCAAGATTTATAAATTCCGCACCATGCGCGACGGCCAGGAAGAACTGGCGCGCCAGGCCTCCGACGGTGACGACCGCGTTTATCCACTTGGCAAATGGTTTCGGAAATTGAGCGTCGATGAAGTGCCGCAGTTTTGGAACGTCCTGCGCGGCGACATGAGTATCGTGGGGCCTCGTCCGCATCTCATCGAACACAACAATCAATTTTCGCGTCTGATGGCGAATTATCACGTGCGCGCGTTTGTGAAACCCGGCATTACGGGTCTTGCCCAAGTGCGTGGCTTTCGCGGTGAAGCGCGCAATAACTCCGATATCGAGAATCGAGTCGCGTGTGACATTGAGTATCTCGAGAACTGGAACTTGTCTCTCGAGTGCGGAATTATTTTGCGCACATTCGCGCAATTGATCGTACCCCCGCCAACTGCTTACTAAACGAGCGACTCCAGGCGCTCGAAGAAATCGGCAAGCAATTTGCGCTGCTCGAAACGCTTCACGTAGTCGCGTCCATTCGCACTCCACTGACTTAGCCGTTGTCGATCTTGCGCGAGTTCGCGAAACGTTCGCGCGAGCTCATCGACTTGGCCGGGAAGCAGATTGATTCCGAAGCGACCATTCGCGACGGCGCGCGCGAGCGCGCTTTCCTCATCCGCCACCGTGATCACCGGACTTCCGTAGGCGAGCGTGACCAAAAGCTTGCTCGGAAAGAAAGCGTTGCCCGAACCGCTTTGCTGAGTGATCAGCGAAACATCCGCATCGACTAACAGTTCCTGATAATCGAGCCCAAACTTGAGAGGTAACATCGACATGTTTGTTAGAGAGCGATCCGCGATTTCTTGAGCGAGCGAGGCGCGCTCCGCCCCGTCGCCGCATAGCACGATCCGTATTTTGGCCTCGCTTCGGAGCCTGTCTGCGGCATCGAGCAAAATATCGAGGCCCTGTTTTACTCCGAGGTTCCCGGCATAGACTGCGAGAAATTCATCAGCCGAGAAACCGTGCTTTGGGCGGAAAGCACCGGCCGCTGGGATTTGCGAATCGGTCGGAATCGCAACGCCGTTTGGAAAAAGGATCAGCTTTTCGTCGGGCACGCCTTTGCGGCGGAAGGCATCGAGAATTTCCTCGCTGATTCCGCTGACGCGCGTGGCGTGTTTGTAAGCAAAGGCTTCGAGCCAATACAACGCGCGCGTGAACCAGCCGGGGCGCAACATGTTCAGGCCGACGGCGGCGTCCGGCTGCAAATCCTGCACGTGAAAAACGAACGCCGCGCGTTTCAACGCCGTGACGAACGCCGCCGCCATGCCGAGGAGCAACGGCGGCGAAGCTATTAAGTAAACATCCGCCCTCTTGAGGGACAGAACACGGATTGTCGATGTTACGATGAAGGTCGCTTCATGAATGATGCGCTTCCAGGCGGAGACGCGTTCAGGCACAAAATGCCAGCAGCGATGTACGCGCACGCTGTTGATCACGTCGGTCCGAAAAAGTAGACGTCGATCTTCCGCGCTTTTCCGCCAAGCCGGGTAATAGGCGAACGTCGTGACCATCTCCACGTCCACGCCCTGCTCACGCAAAAATTCGCAGAACGCGACATTGTGTGGCGCGATACCGGTGATTTCCGGCGCATAGTTGATGCCCCAGACGATAATTCGCATCACTTACGCTCAGAACGCTGGCGCAACTCGTACGTTTTGGCGACGGAGAGAAACTCGTAAACGGCGTGAAGGCGCGCGAAATAATAGCCGGCGCGGCCATCGAGGAATCCTTTTTGCCAGATGTAAATGTAGAGAAAGCGCAAGAGCGGCCGAAAGGGAAGGTGCTGCGAAAGTTTTTTCAACCGTCGCCGCCGCCCGACCGGGGCATTGCTCAATTCGCCAGAGCTGGTGCGCAGAAACTTGTCCGCCGAAACGCGCGCTTCCCAGTTCGAGTATCGGTTGTGTTTTTCGATGAAGACCTCGACCGATGGAAAAGCGTAATGATCGATTTCGGATTTCAATCGTCCTGTCGGACCCTGAACCACGACATGCTCATGAACCTCATTATCGCCGCTTCTAGTTTCGGCGGCAGTCAATTGCTCGTAACGGCCGAGGCGGTGTCGAAAAAGTCGAAGATTCCAGTTTGGATAATATGAGTGCCGCAGCCAGCGACCGAGAAAAAAGAAACGGCGGTTGATCCAATAACCCGCCACATCGCCTGGATTCACAATCACATTCGCAATCTCCGCCGCCGCTTTTGGTGGCAGGACTTCGTCGGCATCGAGAATCAGCACCCATTCATGGCGGAATGGCAGGTTTTCCAACGCCCAATTCTTCTTCTTTGGCCAGGTGCCGTTGAAATGAAACTGCACGACCTTCGCGCCATGACGTTGCGCGATTTCCGCTGAATCGTCGCGGCTCTGTGAATCAACGACGAAAATTTCGTCTGCCCATTGCACGGAGCTAAGGCACCGGGACAGGTTCTCGGATTCGTTCTTTATCGGAACAAGGACCGCGACCGGGACCTTATCCATACGCGGGTTCATTGCAGGACTCGACTGGATAACCAAGGCGACCAAGAATCTCGAGTGCGCGACGATGGCGCCCAGGCACGATGGCAATAATGTTGGTGGTAGTATCGCTCACGCCCTGCTTCCGATCCGAGTCGTAAAAATGATACCCGAATTTCTCGAGCAAAGTTATCAGTTCCGCGCGGTGCCTGAACGTTTCGAAAAATAAAGTTGGCCGATGTTGATCAAGCAGCTTTGAAGCGCCCAGTAAGACGCGTAATTCTGCTCCTTCAACGTCGATCTTGATGATTGAAGGCGGATTGCGGCGTTTATCGAGAAAGTCATCCAGAGAAATTGTGTCTATCTCAATTTGTTGCGAGGAGGCTCCGTAATGAAACTGGTTGAACGTTTCGGTGAATTCCTCAAGCGTTCCGGTTGTCCCCGAGACCTCGTCTATAAGAAAGACTGCGCGCCCCGTCGTCTCCGCAACCGCGCACGGCATAATAGTGTGTTTGGGCAGATTCCAAGCGCGGCTCGTGCGATAAAGACACTTAATGTTTTTGGCGTCCGGTTCGAACGATACAATTTCGAAGTCAGGACGCGAGCTAGCGCAATACCAACTAAAGCAGCCCACGTTCGCGCCGACATCCCAGAAGACACCGCCACTTGGGAGTTCGCGGAGAAGCGCCAGGAAGGTTTCGTGAACGGAAGCCTCCTGAGTGGAAGAGTCGAGAATCAGGGAGGCGTGCGACAACAACCGCAGGTAAATCCGGCGGGGCAGGAGCGACAACCGCCATGGAATAATTGGATCGAAGTGTCTTGAGATCGCACGAAAAACTGGCTTCTTGCGCAGAGCGTGTAACGGATGCGCATGCTCTCGAAGTGACTTGAAAACGTTCACCGCAGTGAATCGGACGTCATCGCGGGTGAAGCACTCGGCAGGGATTGCCGGCGGCAAACACGTTTTCCGGAACATCGTGTGTTACGACCGAACATGCGCCGATTACGCTGCGCGCGCCGATGGTCACCCCGGGCAAAACGAACGCGCGCGCGCCGACAAATGCGTCGTCCCCGATAGTGATCTTTGCCGTTACGAGCGGCATCCCGGACTGGCAGAAATCGTGACTGCCCGTGCTGAGATATGCTTCTTGCGCAACAGTGGCGCGCGCGCCGATTTCGATTTCGCCGAGATTGTAGGCATTCGCGCGATCCCCGAGGCACGCCCGATCGTGTAGCGTTAAGTTCCACGGAACGGCGATGCGCGCGCGCTGATGCACAAATGGTTTGCCATCAATCTTCGCGTCAAAAACGCGCAACCAGAAGAGGCGCCATTCATTAAGAGGTTTCGGCGTCCAGACACAAAAGATAATCCAGCAAAGTTCCCACAAAACGCGCAGAGCGCGTTGACTACCAGACCATGGTGAATCGAACGCTGAGTTCTGCTCCGGATTAACGATTTGTTCCTGCGTCATTGGTATTTCGAATCAGCGAACTGAAATCGTCCAAAAACTGTGAAGCGACGCGATCAAGCGAATACTCCGCTGCCTTGCTGTAACCTGCCCCGGCCACACGCGCCAAAAATGTTTCGTCGGCGATAACGTTGTCGATCTTATCTCGCAATGTCTCGCTCGGAGCATTCGAGCGATGGTCGAAAATGAAACCGGTCTCGCCTTCATGAACAAAATCCTGAAAGCAATCAAGATTTGAAACCAGCACGGCGCAACCGTGCGCCATCGCTTCGAGCGGCGCGAGCCCAAATGATTCGCCCCGCTCGGCCAGCGACGGATAAACGAAAAGTCTGGCCGCGCGAAAAGTTTGCTTCAGAGTAATCGCATCAAAGATCGCGCCTTGGAAAACCACTCGGCCGCTGCCGTTTTCCGCGCGGCGCCTTAGATCGACAAGGTACGACTCACCGCCGCCGCCAAATCTTTCTTCCGTTGGTCCGACGATCATCAGCTTCCAATCAGCAAAAACAGGTCCATTTGCAAAAGCATCCACCAACAGATGCGCGCCTTTCTCGGGATGCACCCTGCCGACAAAAAGAATAATCTTGTCGCGTTGCCCGATCGAAACCGGCTCGCCTTCACTGGTCGATCTCGGCGCGGGGTAAGGAATGACGGCTACCTTGTTCGCCAGCTTCGGAGCTTCTGCCGCGATAGCGCGCGCGACCGATTGCGATGGCGCTTGCAGTCGCGCGACACGCCAATAAAAGCGCATCTGCCCTTTCGGATATCTGGCGACGTGCACATAGATGCGCCCATGCATTGAATTCCGCAGCAGAATTGGCAGCCAGAAAGTATTTGTGACAATGATGTCGGCTTTCGGCAAGATCGACATCGTCCGAATCGAGTAAATCAAATCGAGAAATTTCAACCAAAGAAGTGATGGTGGCGTGTCAAAGCCGCCTATGCGCACGTGTCGCACGCCAGCAATCATTTCTTCACGCGGCAATTGCCTCGTGCGTCGTGAAATCTGCACGACTTCATGGCCTCGCTTCGCAAACTCCTGTGCAAGCGTGAACCAAACTTTCTCAACCGCGCCACCCATGATCGGAGGCACGGGCAAAAACGCGCCGAGCACGATTGTAATCTTCATCGCGCGCGCCCCGTCTCTTCCAAAACGCGCAAGAGCGAAGCGACAGCGCGATTGATTTCAAAACGTTGCTCGAAACAGCGCCGGGCATTTGCGCGCATCATATCGCGTTCCCCGGATGGCATTCGGATCCAGCGTTCGAGCAGACGAGTTGTTCCATCGCGATCGTCTTCATCGGCGAAGCCAGCGCCGTCGTTTTCGATCTCGCGCCAGATGTTCACCTTGTTCGAGATCAGGACAGGAGTGGAACTGGCCAGCGCCTCAACGACGGCGATGCCGAAGTTTTCCTGGTGTGAGGGTAAGACGAAGACGTCGGCTGTGCTGAATGCGCCCCATTTTAGATTGCCGGTCAACATGCCGCTGAATGTGATCGGCACTTCTGCACCTCCGAATGCTGTCGCGGCAAGGCGTTTCAAGTGGAGTAAGTACGCTTCCTCCGCGCACGGGCCTGCCATGACAAGATGCAGAGATTTAGAATCGTCGGCTGAATTTCGGATTGCAGCGAACGCCTGGATTAGCAGGTCGCAGCCTTTCTTTTCGTGGAGACGACCCAGAAACAAGAGAAGCTGTTTGTCACGCAGATGTGGGAAGCTGTTCAAAAAATTCTCTCGTGCCGTCTCAAGATCGACATCGGGTGCCGCAGTGCCGTAATTCACGACCATTTCCTTACATCGGTAGAGCGCGAAGGATTTACGAGCCAACCGCCTTTCTTCTTCCGATGTAAAGAGGACCGCCGCGGCGTCGCGAAGGACCCGGTATTCGGCCCAGGGCCAATAGAGCAATTTCTTCAGGTGCTTCAGCGGATAGGTCCGGTTAAACCACGGATCGAGCATACCGTGCGGAAACACGAAGTATGGCGTCCTTGATCCGCGCAGTGCGCGCCACACACCGAAGCTGTTGTATTGCCAAATGCCGTGAACGATCACAGCGTCAAAGTCAGCGTGCCGCTCCTTAATCCATTGCGTAAACCGCGGCGTGTAGCCGTAGCCGCCGCGGCCATTACCGAGAGCGTGAACCGTAACTGGGAATTCGCGGACCCAAGGATCCGTCGGTGCATCGAGCGAAATAATTTCCACGCAATGACCGCGACTCGCCAGAATGACCGAAGACTGTCTAACCGCCTCCATCGGACCGCCAATGGCGGGGTTAACCGAATGAATAGACCGAAGAATTTTCATCCGAACTTACCTTGCCAGCTCGAACGCCGGCTACTACCACACGAATCCCTCTTTGCGGCGGAAATATTCCATCTCCGGTGAAAGTTCTTTTAATGGTTTCGCAGGAACGCCGCCGTAAAGATAAAACGGCGCGTCCCACTTTTTGTTCAAAAGCGATTTCGCGCCGAGGACCGAATGATGCGGCAGACTGCTCCCGCCGAGAATCACCGAATTAGTCCCGATGAAGCTGTATTCTCCGATGTCGATCGGTTCCGATGATTGCCGTCCGGCTTCGAGGTCGATGCTATGCGTAACGAGCTGCGATCGAAATCCAGCCACCGTTGCGAACGCCCCGATGCGCACACGCGCTGTGCAGTCGATGAAATGCCGGCTACTGATCCCGGCGTGGGCTTCAAGTATCAACTCTGGACGCCGGTCCGGTTGATATGCGAAATGGCGGCTGCTCCCGCTGGGAAAGCCGGTGATCCAATTTAACTGTCCGATAATCGAGTTTGCTCCGAGATGCAGCAGATCGATGTCTTTGCAGACTGTCAGATGTCCGATGCGCGCGTTCTCCTCCATGATCAAGCGGCGCGGACAAATCCAGGCGAAACCGATTTTGCTCGTGGGATGGAGCGAATAGCCGAATTGCCTTTCGAGTAAGCTGCGTCTCGCCGGCCACGGCAGAAAGATCGACAAGAAAATCGCCAGTTTCTTCAGCATGCAGGTGCAAGCGAACGGTACAAGTCGCGATATTCGGAGATCATGCGCGAAACTGAAAATCGTTTCGCGTTCTCGAACGCTTTGGCACTCCAACGTCGGTGTTCTTCGGGATCGGCAAGTCGCAATAAATCGGCCGCAAAACCATCTTCATCATCTGGCGCATGCAGGAGGGCGCCCGCGCCTGCAACATCCGCCATCGGACCAGCCGAGCTGCAGACGACCGGACAACCGCACGCTTGCGCCTCGATGATTGGCCAGCCGAATCCTTCAAAGCGCGATGGGTAAAGCAGCGCGTGCGCACGATTGTAAAGTGCCTCGAGAACTTCATTGGATGCATTCGCAACATCGACAATTCGGTGCTCGATAGACAGATCGCGGCCTTGTGCGCGAAGGGTGTCGCTCAACGGATCGCCCGCAAATACCATTTGCGCATCCAGTGCCTCGGCGCATTTAGCAAAAATTCGGAGCGCCCCCTCGCGGTTTTTCCGACGGAGATTTGAACCAACATGCAGGATGAAATGCCCTTTAGGCTTCAGATCGGTAATCTCTCGCAGCCGCGCATCGACGATATCGTTAGGCAAACGTCGATAGGGAAAGCTCAGACCGATGTCGATCAACGTGATGCGTGGTCGAGCATTTTTTGGAGCGACGAGCCGTTTCAGGTCCTCAAGCGTCGCACGCGAATCGCACGCAACAACGTCAGCACGACGCAAACCGCGCAAGATCCAATGCTGGAGCATGCGGCCCGTAAATGACGCCGGGCAATCCGTGTCCTCACCCAGCCCTCCCCGCACGGCGAGCATATCATGGCATGTGACGACGAGAGGAAATTTTCTCGCCGACCGTGCATAAGTCGCGTTGGAATGATCGCAGATGTGCACGAGCGCAGGTCGCGCCGCCAGTTTGCGCCAGAGGCGCCAACGAAACAAAATGAACTTGTCGATGTAAGCGAACCACTTTGCCGCGGTCGCGCCGAATGCCCGGATCCTACCGAGCACGGCAGGTGGTCGGATGAGATCGGCCTCGACGCCGCAATCGCGCAAGCCTTGCAGCATCATTTGATTGAAGCGCAACATGCTTTGCTGCTGATCGGGCAAGTAATTACCGATCAGCAGAACCATTGGTGTGATCCTGGCTGGCAGGCGACCCATGCAGCCTGTCGGCATATACGGAGCGACTGCGAACGATTTGCGAGGCGGGTTTCGCCCGTGCAGAATCCGCCGGCGTAGCGATTGGCAAAGCTTCTTCATTCCGCGCCGCCAGCGCCAGACCAGTAGTGAACACGGCAAAACCGAGAATGGTGGGTTGGCCAAATTGGCCAATAAGGAGGGAAAAAAAACAGGAACTGAAAAGTAAGAGCGGCAAGAGGTTGCCCAACCGGACAGATTTTAGGCAAAGAAGCCCGACGCGAATGAACAGCGCGAATCGCCAGATCACATAAGCGAGGCCGAGCACCGGTCCGTTTTCCAGAAAAATACGCGGCCACTCGCCCTCGGTTAGAAGAAACATGCTGTGGCCAGTCAGGAACCTTCCGCCGGCATTGGTGCCAATGCCAAGTCCATAGCCGAGAAAGGGCGCTTTAGTAAGTATGTAGAAACTGTCGACAAAGCCGGAGAACATCCGCGACATCAGACCGCCCGTAATGGATTGCTCAGTGGCCTCGGCGACTTCGTTGAATCGTGCCGCGAGTACATTAACGCCCTCTTTAAAAATGGGTGTGCGACTAACAATCAAACCCAGGATGACGGTGACAATTAGGACCCGCCCGAGACGACCGATTAGAGCCGGTCGCAGAAACAGGACAATCACCAGCGAGCAAATCACAATGGCGCACGCTGCGACGACCGAACGGCTCCCTGAAACTGCGATGCCGATGGCGAGGGCGACACCGCCTGCCATCAGCAGCCAGTTTTTGTAGACGCCTTTTCGCAACATCGCCCATACAAGAAACGCGGTCGCAAGGGCATAATACGCGACAACTCCGATTACGAATGAGAATGGTCCGGCAGTGCGGACCTTACCAAGAGCCGCCATCATCATCTCGCCTTCGCCGCCTGCGGTCCGATTTAGCAATGCATCTGGTGCGGCACGAAACTGGGCGACCA
>JALYUC010000111.1 GCA_030853965.1 Verrucomicrobiota bacterium
AATTAATGCGGCGGTCGTAGACCGCCGCTACAGCAGAAGGATCAAGGCGCTGCGTCGCGCGATCTATCAATAAATATAAGGCCGCGAAAGCTGGAACGCGTTTTGAATCAGTTCGAGGCGCGGCTTCGCATTTTCGGCAAAGATTACTTCCACCACGTCGAATCGGAAAGAGATCTCGGGGTTATCCAGCATGCGCAGCCAGGCGAGGCCGCCGCGAGAAATGCGCTTTTGCTTTTGTCGATCTACCGCTGCAAACGGCCGCCCAAAATCCTCGCTGGCGCGCGCCTTAACTTCGACAAAGACGAGTGTGTCGTTATCGCGACAGACAATATCAATTTCGCCGCCGCTGCGTCCTTTAAAGTTGCGATAAAGAATTTTGTAGCCGTTTTGCCGGAGAAAACGGCTGGCCAGTTTCTCGCCGCTCACTCCGCGCCGGAGATGTTCCGGTTTAGATGATTCCGTCGAGCGCGAGAAGCGGTTGCGCCACCGGCTCGAAAGATCGGCGATGGATCGGACAAGGCCCGAGTTCATAAAGGTTACCTATTTGTTCTCCTACAAATTTAACAGGATGCGTAAGCGATCTTCCACTTCAGCCATTGTATCTTTCGAAAGCGTTCCCCAGCGCGAAAGGAGGCGCTCTTTCGAGATGGAGCGGATCGCTTCGCACAAAATGGCACTTTGATTTTTCACGCCACCATCGCCCTTCTCGACGTTCACATGTAATGGGATGTCGCGAATCGTAGAAGTGAGCGGTAATGCGACGACCAAATCAGCGGGGCCAGAGTTAAAGGCATCGACCGACAATACGAGAACCGGCCGTCGTCCGGCCTTTTCACGACCGCGTGTGGGATGAAGGTCGGCCAGCCAAATCTCTCCGCGACGTGGCTCAGCCATTAGATGCCGTCGCCCAGTGTGCTATCCCACTGCAGGAGTTCGCGTTTCCACTCCCGCCACGCTTTCTTATCGGAGCGGAGTTTTGAATAGCCAGCATTGGCATTCTCTATCAGGACACGGCGTCGCTCATTCTCAATTGCCTCTTCCAAGACTTCTTGGAGCGGCGAGTTGGATTGCTTTGCGAGCGCAGCAAGGCTGCGATGCGCGGCGGGGCTGATACGAACCATCTGTGGCATGCAACACAGTATACAAGAGTGTCAACTCAACAACATGCCGTCGAGCGCAAGAAGCGGTTGCGCCACCGGCTCGAAAGATCGGCGATGGATCGGACAAGGCCCGAGTTCATGGAGTTTGGTGAGGTGGAGTTCGGTACCGTAACCTTTATGCTGACTAAAACAGTATTCCGGAAATTGCGCACAAAATTCTCGCATCATCGTATCGCGTGTCACCTTCGCGATGACGCTGGCGGCGGCGATGGTGAGGCTGTAGCAATCGCCATCGACAATCGCCGTCTGTGGAAATGGAAATGGAAACACGGGCAATCCATCGATGAGTACATGCTCTGGAGGATTCATTAGCGCTTCGATGGCCGCGCGCATCGCCTTGTGCGTCGCGCGCAGGATGTTGATTCGGTCGATCTCGATGTGATCGACCACGCCAATAGCCCAGACGATTTCGGCGTTTGCGATCAATTCCTGATAAATTTCTTCGCGCAGCTCCGGCGCGAGCTGCTTGGAATCGTTCAGTTTGCGGTGACGAAATCGCTCCGGCAAAATCACGGCGGCGGCGACGACGGGACCGGCCAATGCGCCGCGTCCGGCTTCATCGATCCCGGCGATGCGAGCGATACCTATCGCGCGCAGTTTCTTTTCGTGGCGAAAACCGCAACGGCGATACATCGTGCCGAAAATACCGAAAAGCTGAAAACGGAAAAGCTGAAATTATTTCAGCGTTTCAGCTTCTCGGCTTTTCAGCATTTACTCCCGCACTGCGGTCGCTTCCTTGCCTTTGCGGGTGCGGAGATAATTGAGCTTGGCGCGGCGCGCCTTGCCTTCTTTTTCCACCTCGATCTTCGCGACGCGCGGTGAATGCAGCGGGAAAACGCGTTCCACACCTTCGCCGTAGGAAATGCGGCGCACAGTGAACGTTTCGTTCAACCCGCGGCCCTTGCGGCCGATGACGACGCCGGTAAAAATCTGAATACGTTCCTTGTCGCCTTCGATGACACGAGTGTGAATGTGGACGCTGTCGCCGACGGAAAATTTCGTTTCGTCGGTGCGGTGTTGCTCTTTTTCGATGGCATCAATGATGCGATTCATATTTCTCCTCGTGTCTCGCCCGCGATCCTGGCGTAAGCGGGCCTGCCACGCCGTAGCCTTGGCGAAGGCGGGCGAACAGTTTGGTGCGATTCAGTGAGTTTTGCAAACGGAAGCGCGAATGTTTGCTGTTTGGTTTTCGATGTGGCTAATTGGCGGCTCATTTCCGCGCTCGTAGCTCAACTGGATAGAGCGTCGGCCTCCGGAGCCGAAGGTTGTGGGTTCGACCCCCGCCGGGCGCATCGCTTCACCCATGATGGTGTCGCTCAGCTATCGTTTTGTTCGATGTTGAAGTTTTGGGACTGAAAGTTCGGCGGCGAATTGTCCGTCGCGCATTCATTTTAATTCTTCGTTCAGCTGATGCTTCGAGATTGATTGAGGGAAGACGTTCAGTAGATTGCGGCAATAAAGCAAGGGGGACGAAAATGAGATACATGATCAGGC
>JALYUC010000122.1 GCA_030853965.1 Verrucomicrobiota bacterium
GTTGCGTGGAGTTGGACCCGCAGTTTTTCGACGGCTGGCACGCGCTCGGGATGGCCTTGATGAAACTGGGCCGTTTCCCGGAAGCGATCGAGGCGGGCAAGAAAACGGTCGAGCTCAAGCCTAACGATCAGCTCGGCTGGACGAGCCTTTCGCTATTCTACAATCGGAACGGCGATATCAAGGAAGCGGAAGCCGCCGGCACCAAAGCGAAGATCCTTTCCTGGGGCGGCAAGATCGCGAAAGAATAAATGTGGGAGGGGCCTTGGCGCCCCGACAATTTCGTTGAATCGCGGCGCTCCCACATTAAGGCGCGTCACCAAATACTCACGCGCTTGTCCGCCGGGCGCACCATCGGGCAACTCTCCGGCAGATTAAATGCCTTCTGGAACTCGGGCGTGTTCGAGAGCGGACCGTTGCAGCGGAAACGGGCCGGCGAATGGGGATCGGTGACGAGACGCATCTTTAGAGCTTCGTCGCGAATGTTGGCGCGCCAGACTTGCGCCCATCCCAAGAAGAATCGTTGCTCGGGCGTAAACCCGTCGATCTTCTCCTGCGATTTGTTCGCGAGCGCCTTTTTCAACGCGGCGAACGCAATCTTCACGCCGCCATCGTCGGCAATGTTTTCACCTTGTGTCAGTTCGCCATTGATATGCTGGCCCGGCAGCGGTTCGTACTCGGAGTACTGTTTCACGATTTTGTTGGCGCGTTCCTTGTATTTCGCCGCGGACGACGGCGTCCACCAATCGCGCAAATTACCAACGGCGTCGTATTGCCGGCCCTGATCGTCGAAGCCATGGGAGATTTCGTGTGCGATGACGGCGCCGATCCCGCCGTAATTGATCGCGTCATCGGCCGTGGCGCTGAAGAACGGCGGCTGTAAAATGCCGGCCGGAAAGACAATCTCGTTTAAGTTCGGATTGTAGTAGGCATTCACCGTCGGCGGCGTCATGCCCCATTCGGATCGATCGACCGGCTTGCCGATTTTCTTGAGTTGGCGATCGACCTCGAACATTGACGCGCGTATGGCGTTGAGCGCGTACGGCCCGCGATCAATCTGCAAAGTGGAATAATCGCGCCACTTGTCCGGATATCCGATCTTCACCGTGAAGGCCGAGAGTTTTTTCAGCGCTTCCTTCTTGGTCTGGTCGTCCATCCAATTGTTTTTCTTAATCGCATCCGCCATCGCTTCCTGCACGTTTTTGACCAGCTCCTGCGCGCGCGCTTTCGCTTCCGGCGGAAAATAATCGGCCACATAAAGCTTGCCCAACGCTTCGCCGAGCGAAGCATCGGTCGAGGTGACAACGCGTTTCCAGCGTGGCTTCAACTGCTGCGCGCCGGTCAGGGTTTTGAGATAGAATTCGAAATTCTCGTTCACGAATTCCTCCGACAGGTCGGTCGCTGTGGCGTGAATCAGGTGCCAGCGGAAATAATTCTTCCAATCGTCGATCGGTGTAGCGGCGAAAACTTTGTCCGCGCCCTTGAAGAAATCGGGCTGGCCGACATTGATGTCGCCCGGATCGGAGAGCTTCAACTCCTTGAAATAATCAGCCCACTTGAAGCCGGGCGTCAGCTTTTGCAGGTCCGCCGCCTTCATCTTGTTGTAGTTCTTCTGCGGATCGCGCAGCTCAACCTTGGTGCGCGAGGCTTTGGCCAACTCAGTCTCCATCGCCAGGATCTTCTTGGCCGCGTCGCTCGCCTTGTCAGCCGGCGCGCCGGCGAGGGTCAGCATCTTGGTCACATGATCGACATATTGATCACGCAATTTTTTCGAAGCCTCGTCGGTCTTGGTGTAGTAATCGCGGTCCGGCATACCAAGTCCGGCCTGGAACGCCTGCGAGATCACCATCGTGCTGTTCTTGTCGTCCTGTCCGGAGGTGAAGCCGAAGAGCGAGGTCACGCCGAGTGCGTGCAGATGCGCGATCTCATTTAAAACTTCTTGTCGATCTTTGATCGCGTCGATGCGCTTAAATTCGTCGGCCAGCGGCGTCGCCTTGGCTGCGTTTACAGCCGGCTCATCCATCCCGCTGGCATAGTAGTCGGCGACCTTCTGCACTTCCGGCGCCAGCTTCGGATCGGTCGGAGTCTTGACGGTTTTCTCCGCCACGTCATGAAGCGCGTCGTTGTTCTTCTCGATCAACTCGTTGAAACTGCCCCAACGCGATTCTTCCGGCGGGATTGGATTGCGTTGCAGCCAGCCGCCGTTGGCATACATAAAGAAGTCGTCGGAAGGCTTGACCGAAGTATCCATGTTTTTCGTGTCGAACGGTGGCGGATTCTTATCGACCTGCGGCTTGGCCGATTCGTCAGCGGAAGCTTGCGCCGGCGAACCAGCCGGTGGCGGAATTTTGTCGGTCGCAGGCTTTCCCGAATCGCGAACGTTTGGCGGCGGCGTTGCGGTCGCCAGCGGCGCGGTGGATTTTTGCGGTTCGGTTTGCGCGCTCAACGCGAATACGCTCAGAAAGAAAACAACGGCGACAGACAGCAGTTTGTTCATCGTAGAAGAAACGCGAAATGCTTTCGCTTGTCCAATGCGGAAGCCGAAAAGAAGATGCTCGCCACGCCGAAACGCGGCGATGACTCTAACAGTGGAGGAGAACATAGGCGTTTTTTTAGCGAAAAGGCGGAACGCGAGTGAAAGATCGACATCGAACCCGGGGCTGTTATGTGTTGACGCCGTCAGCGCCTCCTCTAATCTCGGGTCAACGAATTGAACCGAAAGGACTTATGAAAAAATACATTACCTATGCAGCGACCGCCTTCTTCGCCACGATCGCTGTTTCGATGGCCGCGCCAGACAAAGACGCGATCGAGGCCAAAGAAAAAGCAGCGTGGCAGGCGTTCAAAGACAACAAGCCTGACGACTTCAAGAGAGTGGTCGATAAAGACTTCCGCGGAGTTTACGCCGAAGGCGTCTCCGATATGGATAAGGAATTGTCCGACATGAAAAAGTGGAACATGAAATCGTTCACTATCAGCGATTACAAAGCCTTCTCTGATGAAAAGGACGTCATCGTCACCACTTACATCGTGAAGATTGAAGGCACGTATGATGGCAAGGACGCCTCCGGGACTTTCAACTCCGGGTCCGTCTGGAAAAAAGAGAAGGACGCGTGGCTAGCGATTTTCCACACCAACGCGAAAGCGGAAGCTGCGGCCAAATAGTTAAGAGAAATCAGCGAATTCGGATCGGCCCCAAAAGCATTCGGGGTCGGTTTTCGTTGACCAAGTTTTGCCGAAGGATCACGCTAGCTGGACTAACAACCGAAGGGACTTATGAAAAAAGTAATTACTTATGCAATGACGGTTTTGTTTGCGACGGTCGCCGTTTCAATCGCCGCGCCGGACAACGACGCAATCATCGCAAAAGAGAAAGCTGCCTGGCAGGCGTTCAAAGACAAAAAGGCCGACGACTTCAAAAAGCTGATCTCGGCCGATCTCATCGCCGTTTACGCGGACGGAATAATGAACATGCAAAAAGAACTGGATGCGATGAGCAAGACGGACATGAAATCGTTTTCCCTGAGCGATATCAACGTCGTTATGACCGATGCGAACACGGCCATCCTCTCTTACACCGCGAAGGTGGAAAGCTCGATCGGAGGGAAAGATAATTCAGGCAACTACAATTGCGGCTCGGTCTGGCAGATGAAAAAGGGCGAATGGCAGGGCATTTTTCACACTGACATGAAAGAGGAGGCGTCTGCCAAGCCGGCCAGTCAATAATCATGCCTGTCGTTTGATCCAGACGATTGGATCGTAAAAATCGTGCGATGCAGCGCGTGCAAATGTCGCGCGCGCTGCTCCCGCGGCCTCGCCGTGCGTCTTCTATGTCGTGGGGATTCCCTCGGTCCCGATTTCACAGATTAGAAATCTTGATCTGTGTAAATCTGTGAGATCTGTGGATGTCTGTTCGTCAGGGTGTAGCGGCGGTCGCCGCGGCTGCGGCATTGCAACCGGTTATGCGAGATCGGACGGCCGACATCGGGGTTCGCTCTGGTGCGAAGCCTTTCCGACTTAAAGCATAAAGCTTAAAACTTGGTCCAGCGTGTTACCCGTTTAGCGGCACAGCCGCGCAAAACAAAAACCACCGCAATAGCCAGCACCATCAGCAGCAACGCGCTTCCGCTCTCCGGCACGTTGTTGACGTTAAACTTCGCGTTCGGTCCGACGAATGCGCCAGGACTCGCGCTAGTGGTTGGAAAGCCAAAACCGGTTCCAGAACCAATATAACGACTTTTGCCCGGGCTAACCGCAGGATCGTAGGTAGGCTGAAAGCTACCGACATCGTACTTAAAAGGATCCGGATCGGACGCCGAGAAACCGGCGCCAAGAACATACTTCGTATTCGCCGACAGGATCACCGGCCCGGGGTTTGTCGGTATCAACAGGTTGGAATATCTAAACTCCCCAAGAAGCGGGTCCACCGTTCCAATCTGCATCGTCGCCGACGCCAGCAGATTGCCTGAAATATCCCACAAACCGATCATGTGCACGTTAGCGAAGCCGTCTCCGATTGCGGGAGTTAGGAGGTCGCTCGGTCCGTCCCAAAAGCCAAGAGCGGTGATCGTCAGGGGGGTTGAACCAACCGTGAAATCGTAGCCGTAAGTATTACTGTTCGCTAATCCCACAATAGTGGGGCCGGTGCCGGAATCCGCCAGGATGGTATTGGCTTGGGCGTGAAAACCGAGACTGCAAACAACAACAGCTCCGCAAATCGAAAGTAATGTCTTCTTCATACTGAAAATCCTCTTGTGTGCTGGTCCAGCCTGAGAGGCGCGGCCTCCCAAGGCAAGCTTTTTTCTATAATTATCAGAACTAAATTAAACCGGCGTCCGACACAGACGCCCTATAATTTGGGATTAACATCGCCCGACGGAGCGGCCGATCCACCTTTGACATCCATCGCGCGGGTCTTATTCTCCTCTTAATATAAGTGCGGGGGAGCCAAATGGCTGAGACGTCGTAGGACGAAACCCCTTGAACCTGATGCGGGTAATGCCGACGAAGGGAGGTCCGAGCTCAGCCATGCGTTTTTCCGCATGGCTTTTTAATTTTTTATGAAACCGCGGATTACACGGATCAAAACGGATAAGAAACAGGCGGACGCTTCTGCGAATGGAGGGACGACCTCCGTGTCGTCCTCCGATCAATTGCCGAATTCAAAGAAGGTTTACGTAAAAGGGCAGCGTCACGCTGCTCTTCGCGTGCCGTTCCGCGAAATCTCGCTCGCGCCGACGAAAGCGATGAGCGGCGAGATCGAAGTGAATGAACCGGTGCGCGTTTACGACACCAGCGGCCCGTGGGGCGACCCCGATCAACATGTCGATGTCGAACAAGGTTTGCCCGCGTTACGCGCCAAATGGATTCGCGATCGCGGCGACGTCGAGGAAATCGAAGGACGCGCCGTTCGTCCGCAGGACAACGGATATTTATCAGAGAAGCATGCTGCGGAACGAAGCGGCCAGAAGTCGGAGGTCAGATTTCAGAGGTCAGCGAAGAACATAGCTTTGCGCGCTCGCGCAGGTCGCGCTGTGACCCAGCTTTGGTATGCACGACAAGGCGTGATTACGCCGGAAATGGAATTCATTGCAGTCCGTGAGAATTGCAATGCAGCGGTCAGAAGTCAGAGGTCAGATGTCAGAAATTCGCTCGATCATCGCCACGAAGGCTCTGAACCAATCGCAAATTGGAAATCGCAAATCGCAAATCCGATAACACCCGAGTTCGTCCGGTCCGAAGTCGCTCGTGGCCGCGCCATCATCCCGGCGAACATCAATCACCCCGAATCCGAGCCGATGATCATCGGCCGCAATTTCCTGGTGAAAATCAACGCCAACATCGGCAACAGTGCCGTCGCATCATCGATCGAAGAAGAAGTCGAGAAGATGCGTTGGGCCACAAAATGGGGCGCCGACACCGTGATGGATCTTTCCACCGGCAAGAACATTCACGCCACGCGCGAATGGATCATTCGCAATTCGCCCGTGCCGATCGGCACCGTGCCGATTTATCAGGCGCTCGAAAAAGTCGGCGGCCGCGCCGAGGAACTGACCTGGGAAATTTATCGCGACACCCTCATCGAACAGGCGGAGCAGGGGGTCGATT
>JALYUC010000128.1 GCA_030853965.1 Verrucomicrobiota bacterium
CCTATCAGGCGATCTCACACGCAGACGGCAAAGGCCCGCAATTGATTGTCGATGACGGCGGCGACGCCACGCTGCTCATCCATAGGGGTTACGAGCTCGAGGAAGGCAGCGATTGGGCGAAATCGAAATCGGCCAACAAAGAAGAGCAGGTCATCAAAGATCTGTTGCTCGAAGTGCAGCGCGAGAACCCATATCGCTGGCACGAGATCGTGAAGGATTGGCGCGGCGTTTCCGAAGAAACGACCACCGGCGTGCACCGCCTTTACAAAATGCACCAGGAAAACAAGCTCCTCATTCCCGCGATCAACGTGAACGACTCGGTCACGAAATCGAAGTTCGACAATCTTTACGGCTGCCGGCATTCGCTGGTTGATGGATTGAACCGCGCGCTCGACGTCATGATCGCGGGCAAGGTCGCGGTCGTCTGCGGCTACGGCGACGTCGGCAAAGGGTGCGCGCAATCATTGCGCGGCCAGGGCGCGCGCGTTGTCATCACCGAGATCGACCCGATCAACGCGTTGCAAGCCGCGATGGAAGGCTACGAAGTCACGACGATCGAAGACACGCTTGGCCGGGGCGACATCTATATCGCCGCGACCGGCAATGTCGATGTGATCAAGCTCGAGCACATCGAGCGGATGAAAGATCAGGCGATTGTGGCGAACATCGGCCACTTCGATAACGAGGTTCAGGTTGACGCGCTTAACACCGCGAAAGGTGTGAAGCGTACCAACATCAAACCGCAGGTAGATAAGTACACATTTCCTGACGGCCACGAGATCTTCCTGCTCGCCGAAGGCCGCCTCGTGAATCTTGGTTGCGCCACGGGCCACCCAAGCTTCGTCATGTCCAATTCATTTTCCAATCAAGTGCTGGCGCAACTCGACCTCTGGAAAAATCGAGACAACTACAAAGTCGGCGTTTACGTCTTGTCGAAAGAACTCGATGAAGAGGTCGCACGCCTGCACCTGGAAAAAATCGGCGTAAAGCTGAGCACGCTCACGAAAGAACAAGCTGATTATCTTGGCGTTCCTGTCGAAGGGCCATTCAAGTCAGAACACTATCGCTATTGAAGCCGGCTGCACTTTGGTGACGTTGACGTAGTTGCAAGTACGCTCTCGGCTGCGCTGCCAGGTGCCCCAGACTTGCACGCGCCGGTTACGATTCGCCGCCTCGGTAAGCAATTTGGTTTCGCGCATCGGCGCCGCCAGCCAGACCGTTGAACTCACGCCCGTGGTTCGTAAGTCGAACATGATTTGAGATGTGCAAGGTTGACCGGCATGCATCGTCACTTTGCCTACGCTGGTAAAGCGTGAACCCATCCGCGAGGCTTTCGCCGGCGGCGAAGTCTTCTCCGGTTGTGCGCAACTAGCGAGCACTACGGCAACGACCGAGATTGTGAACAAACGCAGCGCTAGTTTCATCGATTTATTTCTGGTCCTGAAACTTTTCGCCATTCCAAGTCACCTTGCGCAGAATCTTTCCGATGCGCTGGTGGCGCACGATAATTGTTTTGCCGTGTCGCGGTATGAATTTGCTCATTAAGTAAACACTTCGGTGGATCGTCATAACCGATTTAACGAACAGACGTCAAATTCTGGTTAACTAAGCGATGACCATTTTCCTCCATCATGGCGCACGCGGTTCGGCCACGAAGAACATTCAAATCGAGTGTAAGCTCGGAGGTATGACTGGCGTAATTGCCGTTGTCGCTTATCGGCCGAAGCCGGGAAAGGAGAAAGAGCTTCTTCAGCTGGTGCGCGAACGCGTCCCAACGTTGCGCAAAGAAGGACTCGTGACCGATCGCGTACCGGTGATAATGCGAGCGCGGGATGGGACGATCGTCGAAGTGTCGGAATGGAAATCGCGCACAGCGATCGATACGGCCCACCAGAATCCGAATGTGCTGGCGATGTGGAAAAGATTCTTCGCCGTGTGCGATTGCGTGCCACTCAAGACACTGACCGAAGCCAACGAAATGTTCACCGGGATTCGTGGCACGGCGCAAGCTAAGATTTTGGCTATATCTCCTTGGCAGTGAAGCTATTTCAAAGACGCGGTAGCTTGCCAAAGCCGGCTGTCCAGACGGCTGTGCCTTCGATTTCTGCTCCGGAACCGGCGGAGCATAAACAGAATATTTCAAGCGAGACAGCAGCAGCGCCGACGAAGCAAATAAAATTGTCGCCCGCTATTTCTTTGAGTGTGGAGCAGAAACGCATGCTCGAAGAACCCATCGACCCGCGGGTCAACCGGATTTTATCCGAGATCAATACTGACAAAGCCTCCGCGGAGATCGCGTTCAAAAGGCGCCGTATCATTAAATTTCCAAATGACGAGACGGGGGGACGGCACGTCGTTCAAGATGAAGGTGGCTTTTGGCGCATCGTTCCGGACTACCTGCCCGAGACGGTGAAATCGTTGTCTGATCGTCTTTAATTTTTCCTGCCGAGGCCGGCAATTTTCTCCGCCAAATAAGCGGAGAAATATCCCGCGTAGCGCTCTTGCAAGTCCGGGCGTTGCCAGTCTTTGCCGGTAAGAGTTTTTCGGCAGTTCGACGCACCGCACTTGCATTGCACTGAGTAATCATCGTCGTCGGTCGTTGCCCAATCGTGAGTTAATTCTTCGCCGGCACGGATGTCGCGCATCGCCACAAAGGTGATCTCGCCGCGCATGCCCAGGTTCGCGTCGCATGAGTGATTGCTGTACAACATCGACAACTCGCGTTCGTCTTCTGTCACCGGCGCAATGAAAATATCGTCGCCGATTTGGATCTCTACCGGCCCAAGTTTCGGCGTTATGTCGCTCCGCAGCGTGGCTCGATCAACGATGTGCCCGCCTTTGGCCAGGACCACCTCGCCTTTAGCAATGTTCGCCGTGGCGAACAAACCGCGGCCGTGAATTGGGCTCTCACGCACTTCAGTTTTCGGTGAGCGATAAGAAAGCGGAAGCATTCCGCCACAGATTAACATAGATTTCTTGAAGAGACGCTCGCCGCGGCGAGCGCCTTTGTTTTGGCCGGCGGTTGACATAACCGCCGCTACAATCTGTCGATTCTACGGATAGAACACGCGATAAAAACCCGTTGGTCCCGGAGATGCGTCGTCGAATTGAAATGTGCCATCGCCCGCGACAGGAACGGTCGCGAGAAAAACAAATGCCTGCGAAAGATCTGTCGTGGATTTCAAGGTAACGTTGGTAAAGGGCACACCCACACCGGTCAGATGTGTATTGCCGGGCACTCTGGTAATTGCGTCAATTTTCACGTTCGGTGTCGTAGGTACAATTTTGTAGACGCGACCAGCGCTGATGTCGGTGATGTAAATCTCGCCGTTAGTGTCTTCGCCAAAGGAAGAAGGATTGACGAGGTTGACCGGCGTGGAATCCACGGTCGGAAACAACTGCGCTTTGATGTTTTGAACATTTGATGCCGCTGCGCCGCCATCATAGTTAAGAGTGAAAATCTGCGGGCTACCGCTATTTGGTCCGAGATAATCCCCAAAGACATACGTCCCCTGCAGTGCCGGAATCTGTTTGCCGCGGTAGACATAACCTCCAACCACCGTCCGTCCAGCAATTGGGTAATTTACATCTGTCGAGCGTGGATATGCCAAGATCGGATCGACCGCGCCCGGCGGTACCGGATCAG
>JALYUC010000138.1 GCA_030853965.1 Verrucomicrobiota bacterium
ACTTACCGTTTGCCGGAGTCGAACTCTAAGATCATGCGGTTCGGGAACGGACCCTCAGTCGACCGTAGGCCGCTCGATCTAGCATCTGGTTAGATCGACAATCAACGCGCTCGATTAGTTGGTGACAAATTGACTGCTCTTCTCGCGGTTTTCGAGAATATAATCGTGGATCGTGTTCACGGTGCGCAGAGCCTTGCCCGCCACTTCCGAATTCGGGACACCGACACCGAACGTTTTCTCCATGCTCACGACAAGCTCAAGCGCATCGATTGAATCCAGACCGAGGCCGTTCGGACCGAAAAGCGGGAGGTCGTCACCGATTTCATCCGGTGTCGTTTGCAGCATGAGATTTTTCACGAGCATCTCTTTTATGCGGGTGCGCAAATCGGGCTCGGCCATAAAAACGAATGCGGACACTGTCGCATTGAGCCGCGTGCGTCAATCACGCAAGATAGACAAGTGTAGTGGCGGCTGTGTCAGCCGCATTCTTACATTGTGCGGGCGACACGCCCGCCGCTACACCTGATCGGCTTGCTTACCAGGAGTAATCGCCTGATTCGGATCGGGCCGCATGTCGCTTGCAGCCGGTGGCGGATTCTCGATGCGAGGAACAGTCGATTGTGCGGGTTGCACATCTGTTTTGGCCGTATCGGTTTTTCCCGCTTTGTGCAGCTCGTCGCTGAATTCGTCCTTTGCCTTTTGAAATTCCTTTACTGCCTGGCCCATACCACGCGCTAGTTCAGGTAACTTCTTAGCGCCGAAGAGCACGAGAACGATCAACAGAATGACGATCAAATCCGGCCCGGCCAAATTCATGATACTGGCGATGAGGCTCATATATCGGCCTGAACATCAGACGATCTGCCGAAGTTGCAAGGCATTTCCGAGGAGCGGCGATGTGGAAACGCCCTTCCTTGATCAAGCTTTAGGCGGTTCGATTTTGAAAGTGCCCACCGAGCCACGAAAGTCGAAGTGTATTAAATAAAGCGCATTCGTGCCGCAACGATCGACTGTCCAGCGCTCGTTCCACTGCATCATGCGCCCGAGCCTGCGCGGTTCGCCGATGATGGCAGTTTGAGTAATGCGCGGCTTTTTGCATGCGGGTGCCAGCGTCAGCTCGATCGCGAGGATGTAGTTGCGGACACTGTTCTGGAGTGTTGTGCCCTTGCTGTTTGTGATGGTATCGCCGGGTAGGTGATCTCCCGCGACTGCCAGCGATGCGTGAGCCAAAGAAAATATTGTGACGAAAAGCGTGACCGAAGGTCTCATAACTTCCGAATGTCGTGGTCTAACGAGAAAGCGAAGAATGCTGCTCCGATGAGCTTGATGAGCGTGAGCTTCACCATCTAACAGGGTATAGACCGAATTATTCGGCCTATTTCACATATAGACTTTATCGCTTCACTCACTTGAGCAATCATGCCACCGTCCCGAAATCGGCCGTAACTTCCACAGCATCGGCGACGGCGATGCGCACATCGCGTAATTGCAGTTCGCCGAACGGCAAGGACATGAGCGGAAAACTCCGGCCATCGAGCCGGCGCAGATGGGGATCGAGAGCGCCGCAGGCGAGTGATCCAATCGCGCCGTCACCTTTGCACTTAAGATTTGAAATCTTGGCCACGAAATTCTCATCGACGTCGAGCTGAGCGGAGATGTCGATGTTGGCGCGGAAGAGAAATTTCCGCGCCTCCAATCGGACATCCGCGGAAAGGGAACGGGCACCACGGGCCCGCAACGCCAGACGGACCTGTTCGACCGTAATTCCATGCTTGCGCGCTTCCCGTCGGGCAACTTCGCCAATCGCATTTTCCAGGTCCAATTGTGTCGCCGAAATTCGGAGATGACCGTCCCGCACTGTTTTCACAATCAGGACGACCTGGCCGTTTGTGTCCTGCCCTTTGTGGAAGAGCACCTGATGCGCTTCTAATCGCAGATTGAGCGGGGCGTCCTGCACGCGAATGTTGCGTGCGCTCAAAGTGACAACGCCGGCTTCGAAGGCGAATTTTGTATCGCCGGCTACGGTAGGAATAGCCGGCGGCCGCGAGTCAAATTCCGCCTTATCGAGATTGATGCCGATCTCGTCGAAATAGGGAAACGCGCGCGATTGCACAGAAACAAGGGGCGCTGATTTGCGAGTGTATCGCCCGAGACTCTCCTCTAATGCGCGGGCAAGCGCGTCTTTAGATTCTGGGAATTGTTTTAGATGAAGCGGAAGCATTGCCGAATGTTTGATGTCCGCCAATCGGACGGACTCGTCCAGTGGCGAGTTTTACGTTTGATCTTTGATGTCAAAAAGAATGCCGACCGCCAGCATTTCAATATGTCATCTTCGTGGTCATCTGTAGGGGAAGCTGTTGGCTTCCCAGAGACGACAGCGGCGTCTCCTACAGAAAACGGGTTGCAACTCGGGCCCTTCCAACTACATTCCGCGTTCCTTTATGGCGAAGACCTCCTGGATTAATCGTAACGAACGCAAACGGGCCACAGCGAAGAAGTACGCCGCGGTGCGCGCCGAGTTAAAGGCAAAGAAAGATTATGCCGGACTGACCCAGCTTCCGCGCAATGCCAGTCCGACGCGCGTGGTCAATCGTTGCGAAGTAACTGGCCGTCGGCGCGCGTTTATCCGCCGTTTTAAGATTTCGCGACTGACATTTCGCGAGTTGGCTTCGCAAGGGCTCATCCCTGGCGTAACGAAGTCGAGCTGGTAGAATCTCGCCGAGCGGGTGTCGGACGCGCCGGAATCGCGTCCGCGCGATGAACTATATATTTGCATTTCTGGCGGCAAGACCAATTGCCGAAGTAGTGGCCGACCATTGGGATTCTCCTGGAGTGCTTCTGGCGAAACTGGTTGCCATTGCTGCCCTCGTCGCCCTGAACGGGTTTTTCGTTGCCTGCGAATTCGCGGTGGTGAAAGTGCGCAACAGTCAGCTTGATGCCTTAGTGGAGGACGGGAATCTCAGGGCGAGTTTCGTCAAACACGTCCGCTGTAATCTGGATGCGTATCTCTCGGCGACGCAGCTTGGCATCACGCTCGCCAGCCTCGCACTGGGATGGATCGGCGAACAGTATTTGGTGCAGATCCTTCAGCCGATCTTCGCGCTGATAAACGTTCATTCACACGCGATTGTAACCTCCGTATCAGTCGCGCTCGCGTTTGTTGGCATCACCTTTCTCCACATTGTCTTCGGTGAGCTGGCGCCGAAATACACCGCGATCGCTAATCCGTTGCCGGTGGCCATGCGACTCGTTCGTCCTCTGCGCCTCTTTTACTTATTGTTTCGACCTGCGATCTGGCTGCTGCACAAGTCTTCAAATATTCTGCTCATTAAATTGTTACATCTGAAGCCTGCCTCCGGCGCGGAGCTGGCTCATAGCGAAGAAGAATTGCGGCTCATTCTCGATCAAAGCGAAAAATCCGACGAAGTCTCCACCCTCGGCCGAGACCTCTTGGTAAACGCGCTGGATCTGCGCCAGCGCGTCGTGCGCGATATTATGACGCCGCGCGGGGAAGTTGTTTATCTCGATCTGGAAGATGACTTCGAGACGAACATAAAGAAAGCGCTCGAGTCGCGTCACACCCGCTTCCCGCTTTGCCGCGAAAACCTCGATAACACAATCGGCCTCGTTCACATCAAAGAGCTCGTGCCGATGATGCGCGATCCGCATCCCGATCTCATGAGGATTAAGCGCGAACTCATTCCGGTTCCGGAGATGATGTCGCTGGAGAAACTGCTCAATCTGTTTTTGACCAGGCACGCCCATCTCGCCATCGTGGTCGACGAATTCGGCGGCACTGTCGGGATGGTTACCCTCGAAAACGTGCTCGAGGAATTGGTCGGCGACATTCAGGACGAGTTCGACACGGACAAGGAAGAATTTCGCAAGATCAACGAAAACGAATTTGTCGTCGATGGCGGTCTTGGCCTATACGAATTGCGGGATTCTGCCGGCCTGGAATTGGACAGCGCGGACGTGAGCACAATCGGCGGGTATGTGACGCATTTGCTTGGCCATCTGCCGAAGCAAGGCGAGCAGGTTAAGATCGACAACTACCTCGTCACCGTTTCGCAGTCCGACAGTCGCCGCGTTCGGCAATTGCATTTCCGCAAGTTGAACGAGGTCGCAGCGGCTGCCGCGGCCACGAAACCGGACGTAGCGTTGTAATTTGTCTTCTGTAGTGGCAGCCGTGCCGGCTGCTCCGGAATAAATTTGCAGGCGGCACGCCTGCCTCTACAGCTTCGCAAATGGAATTAATTATCGAGACGGAGATTAGCTGTCCGCACTGCGGCGAAACCTTTCCGTTGCAAATCGATACTTCGCAGGCCGATCAATCATTCATCGAAGATTGCAGCATCTGTTGCCGGCCGATCACTTTGACGGTCCACTGTCAGCCCGGTGCAATTGTCGATCTTAGCTGTAGCGGCGGTCTCTGACCGTCGAGCTCTTGCCGTTCAAGCGCGAAAGCAATGCCGGCTGCCGTCGCAGCTGCTTCGTAAGCGCCTCGATCGCGCGCAGAGTTGGCGGGCTGATGTGATGTTCCATGCCTTCCACGTCGTGATAAATGACGCGCTCATCGAGGCCAAGAAGAGTGAAGAAGTCGGTCAGAAGTTGATGCCGGCGGGTGATGTTACGCGCCAGCGTCTCGCCGGCCGTAGTGAGGACAAGGCCGCGATACTTCTCGTATTTGAGGAGGCCTTCAGCATCGAGCCGCTGAACCA
>JALYUC010000221.1 GCA_030853965.1 Verrucomicrobiota bacterium
TCCCTTGACGTGCACTTCGTAGATAACCGATTGCGCCAGCGGAATTCCCAGCCGCTTATCGCCGCGCCAATCAAATGCGTTATCGATCACAACGGATTTCGGCATTCCCCACGCATCGTCGCGAAAATCGCGGGACAGATCCTCCTGTTCGTCGCCGACTACGTAGCCGAACATTTCGTCGGACCAATTCACTTCGCCCACGATCGCCTTTGCGTAAGGATCGAGCAGAAGTTTTGAACTATTGAATCGCAGACCGCGCTCCGGATCGTACGGACCCGAAACGCGATAACCATAAAGTTGACCCGGCCTCGCATCGGGCAGAAACACATGCCATACCTGATCGGTGCGTTCCGTCACCGGGATGCGGATGTTTTCCTGACGCGCATCCAAGTTATCGAACAAGCAAAGATCGACGCTGGTCGCAGACTCCGAGAAAAGCGCAAAGTTTACGCCATTGCCCAGCCACGTCGCACCGAGCGGATACGGATATCCAAGCCAAATCTTTACCGGAGTCATAAAATTGCGGAGCGCTTCCTATCCAGTACGGAATGCGCTTTGGCAATCGCGAAGGTAGGGGCGGTTCACCGAACCGCCTTGGTTCTGGGCCGGCAAACACGCGCATCGAGGCGATTGGGGTCAATCGCCCCTACCTGTCGCCTATTAAGATGTACGGCCATTCATTCTCGTCGCGGATGAATCCAGCACGTACGGGATTTTGGCGGATATATTCGAATTTGTTCGTCAAGTTGTCATCGTGCCGAACTCGATGATCGAAGAAATTCCGCTGCCATTTCACGCCAGCCATCCTTGCGGTCGCGCGTTTGAAATCGCGAATCAAATCCGAAAGCGAAATTTCACCGGAGACACCGATGAGCAAATGGATGTGATCCGGCATGAGAAGAAGCAATCGTAAGTACCAGCGGTGCTTTTCATGATAGATGCGCGCGGTTTCGAACAAAGACCCTGCCGTTCGCTGATTGCAAAGTTGATTTAGACCGCGCGGCTGACCGCAGATTGTAATGAAGTAGATGGCGCCAAAACGTGCGGCGAAATGCAGCGTGTGATCAAGAGTTTTTCGCAGCGGAACTGCCATCGCCCAATTATATCGAATTCCAACCGTCGAGGTAGGGGCGGTTCACCGAATCGCCTTGGAACTGTGCCCGGCAACACGCGTATCGAGGCGATTGAGGTCAATCGCCCCTACCTGTTGCTCGTTCGCTCGGAGCTCTCTAGTGTTCGCGTACCGTGATCCGAAGGATCTTGATTGTAACTTGTTTGCCCGTCGCCTTCAGCGCGCTCATTTACGCGCATCACAATTGGAACCCGCTGCCGGCGAACACGACGATCGACCGGATCGTTGTCGAAAAATCCGCGAGGAAATTGTCGATCTTTCGCGGCGACAAGAAACTGAAGACTTATCGCATTGCATTAGGCCGTTGCCCGCTCGGCGCGAAAGAACAGGAAGGCGACATGAAAACGCCGGAAGGCGTTTACAAGATCGATTATCGAAACCCACACAGCGATTATCATCTCGCGTTACACGTTTCCTATCCATCCGACGAAGATATCGCCAAGGCAGCTGAGCGCGGTGTCCCAGCCGGGTTCGACATCATGATTCATGGATTGCCGAACAACCGCGGTTGGATCGGCGCCTTTCATCGACGGAAAGATTGGACAGCCGGTTGCATGGCACTCACCGATGAAGAGATCGAGGAAGTCTGGCGAGTTACCCCCGACGGGACGCCGATCGAAATTCGGCCGTAATCAAATCGATCCGCCGGTTTCAACTTGTCGATGTATCGCGCAAGATCGACAATGCCGCATGAAGACATTATTGCGGACTCTTTCAGTCACAATGCTTGTGAGCTTGCTCTGCGGTTATGCTTCGGCCGGAACGATCATGGTCGGAGAGGCGCGGCCACCGATCAGTCCCGATCGCGTAAAAGTTTATTGGGACGCGCCGCGCAAATACGATCGCATCGCCATCATCACCAAAGGAAGCGGCGGATCGTGGATCTTCTCGAATAACAACGAAGTCGATTCGGCCATCTCCAGGATCAGAGTGGAAGCGGCCAAGCTCGGCGCAAATGGCATCATCCTCAGAGCGATTGAAAACCGCTCCGGCGGCGGGGTCAGCATCGGCGTTGGTGGATTTGGATTTCCCGGCCGGCACGTCGCCGTTGGCGGCGGCACGACGGTCTATGCGCCCATCATGCATAAGACTGTGCAAGCCGAAGCCATTCACGTTCGCCGCTAAGTCAAGCGAAGCGATTTCAGGATGACGTTGCCCAGTCCACTGGTGCTTGGCGCACTTTACGGCGTCTCCGAAATTATTCTCGGATTTACGCGGCGCTCGCGTGGCGGTTCACGTGATCAACATTCGCTCGCGTTACTCTGGGGCGTGATTTTGGTCAGCATTGCGCTCGCCATCTCGAGTGTGTCGCTTTATCCCGCGGCAACGTTGCCGCACCAGTGGTTTTTCTATCTAATTGGCCTTGTCTTATTTGTCGGAGGAATCATTCTGCGTTGGTACTCGATCGTTCATCTCGGCCGATTTTTTACGGTCGACGTTTCGATCGCAAAGGAACACCGCGTGGTTGATTCTGGCCCTTATCGTTTTATTCGTCACCCGTCTTACACCGGCGCATTGCTCGCGTTCGCCGGTATTGGCTTAAGTCTTGGCAATTGGCTCTCAATCGTGTTTATGACTCTACCGATTACTTTTGCTTTTTTATGGAGGATTCGAATCGAAGAACGTGCTCTGATCGACGCCCTCGGCGACGATTACCGCGTCTACCTGCGCCGGACGGCGCGATTGATCCCGTTTGTTTACTAAATCCCGGCTGATGAAACGCATTGAACTACAAGATAATTGGCTGGACTCCTGGAAAATTTCCTACGGCTACGATCAACAAGAGATCTACGGTGAAATTTCCAATTACGGTTACGCCTATGCCTACGAAAACCGCCGCCGGGAAACGCTGCAGCTACTAACTGAAGTGCTTCCGCTGGGTGCGCGTATTCTCGATGTCGCCGCCGCACAGGGAAATTTTTCGCTCGCCCTCGCGGAAATGGGCTACGACGTCACTTGGAACGATCTGCGCGAGGAACTGATGAACTACGTCTGGCAAAAGTACGAGCGCGGTCAGCTTCAATTTGCTCCCGGCAGCGCTTTCGATTTGTACTTTCCCGACTTTTTCGACGCGATCTTGATCACGGAGGTCATCGAGCATGTGGCGCATCCGGATGAGTTTATCGCCAAGGTCGCTGCGCTGGTCAAACCCGGTGGATATATTGTGATGACGACTCCGAATGGCGCCTATTTCAAAAATTCGCTGCCAAAATTTTCCGATTGCGCGGACCCCGGAGTTTACGAACCAGCTCAATTCAAACCCGACGCCGACGGTCACATTTTTCTGCTTCATCCGAACGAGATCGCCACACTCGCCCACCGGGCCAGGCTCTATGTGGACGAGAGAAAGCTCTTTAACAATCCCCTCACCAGCGGCCACATGAAAATGGAAAGGCTGCTGCGACGCTTTCCCAAGAGCTGGATCGACACACTTGAAAGAGCGACGCAAAAACTTCCGTTTCCGCTGGCGGAGAAAGCACTAGTGCAAATGGCGGTGCGCTTTCGCAAACCGGTAATAAATAATCCTCAGATGTAGCCACGGCGCTCCCCGGCTCGCCGTAGCCTTGGCGGAGGAGACTGTCGCCGTGCGCCCCGACTGAGCAGGGCGGCTACGATCTCTTACAAACCGACTAACGCGCGTTGTGCTTTATCGACATCCGACGCTCGTAAAATCATGAGACCCTTTTCCGACTTTGGGCTGGTGGCGAGATAAACATATTCAATGTTCACGTCGGATTTGGCGAGGCGCTCCGCAATTTTGGCGAGCATTCCGGGATCATTCTCACCCTCGATCATGAGGACATCGTTCTCGAGCGCGAGCACACCGGCTTCGCCGAGCAACATCAGGGCTTTGGTCGGATCGCTCACGACCATGCGAACAACGGAGTGATCGACGGTGTCAGAAGTAGCGAGAGCATGGATATTGATTTCCGCCTTGGCCAAAGCCTCGCAGACGCGCGCGAGCGCCCCGGGACGATTACTGAGAAAAACCGCCAGCTGAGTGGCCGATTCCATCGAGAGTCTAGAATTCATGGCAGCTTCAAACTCGTGCCGTCTCAAACCGCTGACAACTCGACAATGAGATTCACGATCCCTTCATCAAGTCGGCGCGAATAAAGCCAAGCAGTTGGCAGTCCATTAGCTATCATTCCGGCCGAAACGTGACTGTCGATCTTACAACCAAAAGCGCTGCGCCGATTGTGGCCGGCGCTCCGCAGCGAACAATCGGTTTCGTCACCGCATGCGCGATCGTCATCGCGAATATTATCGGTACCGGTGTCTTCACCAGTCTCGGCTTTCAATTACCGGACATACATTCCGGGTTCGCCTTGGTGATGTTGTGGGTTGTCGGCGGGATTGCCGCCCTTTGTGGTGCGCTTTGTTACGGTGAACTCAGCGCTGCCCTGCCGCGTTCCGGTGGCGAATATCATTTTCTTTCGCAAATCTACCATCCCGCGCTCGGTTTCATGGCCGGAATCGTTTCCGCCACCGTCGGTTTTGCTGCGCCCATCGCGCTCGCCGCGATGGCCTTCGGAAAATATTTCCATGGCGTTTTTGGCAGCGGTTCTCCCCTGCTCCTCTCGTTTATCATCGTCTGGAGCGTCGCCCTTTTTCATCTTGGGAATCTGCGTGTTGGAAGCACGTTCCAAAATCTTTGGACGCTCGTGAAAATAATTTTGATCATCGTATTGATTGGCGCGGGCGTTTTTGTCGATCCGAAGCAGCCCATTACCTTCCTGCCGCAAGCCGGTGACACGATGTCGATCTTCGGTGCGCCGTTTGCAGTCGCGCTCGTTTTCGTGATGTATTCTTACTCGGGCTGGAATGCCGCTGTTTACATCACGAGCGAAATCAAACGACCGGAAAAGAATGTGCCCCGCGCGCTTTTATTCGGCACGCTCCTTGTCATTGCCATTTACACCGCGCTCAATGCCGTTTTTCTCGCGACCACTCCCGCACAGGAAATGAGCGGTCAGCTCGAAGTGGGGTTAATCGCCGGAAAACACATCTTCGGCGAAGACGGCGGTCGGATCGTGGGCGGAATCATCTCCCTCGGCCTCATCTCTGCTATCAGCTCGATGACCTGGATCGGTCCGCGCGTCACGATGTCGATGGGAGAAGATCACTGGCTCTTGCGTTTACTCGGCCGCAAAAATCGTCAGGGTTTGCCCGTAAACGCCACGCTTCTGCAATTGCTAATTGTGAATCTACTCTTGCTGACCAAGAGCTTTGAGCTCGTCGTCGTTTACATTCAATTCAGCCTTTTATTCTGCTCATTGCTCACGGTCCTCGGCGTCATCGTATTGCGTTTCACTCATCCCGAAATTGCGCGCCCGTATCGTGTTTGGGCTTATCCATTGCCCCCGCTTGTCTTCGCCGCAATTACGCTTTGGATGATGATCTACCTCTTGCGCTCACGGCCAACTGAATCATTGTCCGGCCTAGCCACAATGCTCGCCGGGTTCGCGCTTTATTTTTTGGCAGGGAAAAAGCTTCAGCCATCCGCATGAGAAGCCTGTCTTTGACCATCATCCTGTCAATCGGGTTGTCGATCTTCTCCATTCCGGCCATCGCCAAATCGCGCCATAAACAGCCGGTAGCCGAGGCGCCGCAGACGGCGCTTCCGCCGGCCAATGATACCGCGCGATTCCTTGCCGG
>JALYUC010000030.1 GCA_030853965.1 Verrucomicrobiota bacterium
CGGAACGATCTCCAGCGGAGCGGTCGATCCTTGAGTAAAGGCGAGCACGCGGAAGGTCGTTTCAAAAGTATGGTTCGCGCCGCCCACGATCATTAAGCAGAGATGGACAATCAACGCTCCAATAAACAAGCCGATTACGATCAGCACCGGCAAAATGATGATAAACACAACTGAGCCAATGCCCATTCCCGCCAGCACACCGAAAGCATTTTGCCGGTCGGCGAAAAAACCGACCGACTGCAATCCAAGGGAAAAAAGAAACGACACGATCCCACCCGCACAGCCGCCGATCAGCGCATAAATGAGCGGCTCGCCGAAACCACCTTCGCCTTTCATGGCGGTGAAGGCGGCGCCAGGCTGGGTTAGGACCATCATTAACGTTTCAAAAAATGCGCTGAATAATCCGCGTTGGTGTCGCTCGTCCCATGGGAGTCCGTTGCGAGATGCTGGCGATAGTGGCGACGGTGCAATTGTCGATGTTGCGACGCTGGGGACAGGTGGTGGCGAAGTTCCAGTGGGTATTTCACTCGCGAATTCCGAAAATCGGGAAAGGGCCTGCCATTGCGCCATTCCTTCGCGCCAGCCAAGATCGCTTCCAGCAAAGCGACCCGCGCGTAGTCCCTCCCGCACATCTTCTTCTGCAAAAATGCCGAGATTCGTGCCCGCGCGATTGACATGGATCATTGCCATAGTTTTTGGGTTTTAATTACCTCGGTCGACGAAGTCAATGTGCGTGTGGTAGAGGCGCTCGCCGCGGCGAGCGCCGATACAACCTCAGTCAAAGCGATTTGTTTTCTCCGGTGCATCCAGCGCCCGCCAGAAATACCACGCCGCAGCGGAGCGGTAAGGTTTCCATTTATTCCCGAGCTTCATCAGTTGCTTCGGGGTGGGAAGTTTTTTGCGGCCAAAAGTTTTCGCGAACCCTTTTTGCACGCCGTAGTCGTGCACCGGCCAGACGTCGGGCCGGCCAAGATCGAAGAGCAATAACATCTCTGCCGTCCAGCGGCCAATGCCGCGCACTGTGACTAGTCGCTCGATAATTTCTTCGTCAGTCATCTTCGCCAGCGCGCGCGCGGACGGAACGGTACCGTCGAGCGTTTTCGCCGCCAGATCCTTAAGCGCGGCCACCTTGCTGCCGGAAAGACCGGCCGCACGCAATTTTTTGTCCGGCGTCGCCAGCACCAGTTTAGGATCGAGCTTTCGTCTTTTCGGATAAAGCGCGCGCACCCGTCCCCAAATGGTCGCGGCCGCTTTCCCGCTCAGTTGTTGATAGGCGATCGATTCGGCCAACGCTTCGAAAGGACGCAGCGCCAGTGAGGGAGCAATTTCATAGCGACGCGACCGCGCGATGAGCTTCGCCATCCGCCGATCGCTCGCGGAAAGATGTTTATGCGCGTTTGCATGGTTCACTTGTCGATCTTAGCGGAAGCCTCCGCGGTCGTCGCAAATAAAGTTTTGCTCACACGAGTGTTTTCGATTTCCGTCTGGATCATGGCTTCGCAGACTCAAGTGACCTGGTTCGGACAATCCGCTTTCAAAATCGTAACGCCTGCCGGCAACGTTCTCCTAATCGATCCGTGGCTGCAGAATCCGAAAAATCCAAATGGGAAAGAAGATCTCGCGAATCTCAAGCGCGTCGATTTGATTTTCCTTACCCATGGCCATTCCGATCACGTAGGCGAATCGGTTGATATCGCGAAAAAAACCGGCGCGAAACTTGTGGCCAATCTCGACCTGGCGACGGCGATGGTTACGGTACTGGGGTTTCCGGAGAAACAGGCGGAGATGGACACGACGCCGCATTTCGGCGGCGACGTGAAACTGCTCGCTGGGGACGTGACAGCGACTTTGGTCCCAGCGGTCCACGGTTCCGGTCTTGGGAAAGAGGATGAGTCACGGCCGGTCTACGCCGGCGAAGCGGGCGGCGTCGTCATCGCAGTTAAAAATGGACCGACATTTTATCACACCGGCGACAGCGATTTATTTTCTGACATGGCGCTGATCTCGCGCTACAACAAGATCGACATCATGCTGGTTTGCATCGGCGATCATTTTACGATGGGACCGAAGCGCGCGGCCGACGCGGTCAAGCTGGTCGATCCACGCACCGTGATCCCGATGCACTACGGCACGTTTCCGGTTTTGACCGGCACGCCGGAGGAATTCGATCGCGAGTTAAAGAAACGCGACCTAAAGACGGACGTGCGCGTGATGAAGGTGGGCGAAGCGATTTCGGTTTAACTCGCTCCGAAACATCCGCGTTGTGTCACAGCCACGAATGATCTAAATAAGATCGACATGAAAAAGACACCCAGCTTGCTTCTCCTTCTCGCCGCGCTCTTTTTCCCTATTTCGGTCCGGGCTACGGCAGAAGACGAGGAACAAACGGAAAAGGTTCCGATCGATATCGTCGAGACCGAGACCGCTTACGTTTTCGAAAGCGACCTGAACCATGGCGGCAGTTTCGGGAAGCAATATGAACTGCAGAACAGCTTCGAATACGGGCACCGCTTCTTTCTGAAGGGAAATCTTTATGCACGTCTCGGCGTTGCCTATGAGCGCTTTGATTTCGGAAACACGGCCGCGCCAGTCCCCGTGCACCTTCAGAGAATGGCCGGCATCATCAGCATCGATTACATGCACGGGAAAGATATCGGCGCGCTGCTCGAGTTTCGACCCGGCTTTTATACCGAGGAACATATCGGGCTCGCTTCCTTCGATTGTCCGATCACGCTCGCGCGCTTCTTTATTTTACAGCAGGACAAATTTTACGTCCTCGTGGGCGCCCAGGCGAAGTTTCTGCGCGGTGGCTTTCCCGTGATTCCGTTTGCCGGCTTCGTTTGGTATCCGAACGAGAAGATTCGCGTGATGGCTATCGTGCCTGAGCCACGGGTGATTTATTCGGTCAGCAGACAACTCGATTTGTGGCTGGGCGGCGAATTGGTCGGCGGCTCGTTTCGAACCGATCATCACAATGAATTTCTTAACATCCCGCACGTGGCCAAGCTGAGCGGCACCCAGGTGGACTACAGTGATTATCGCGCCGGCGCTGGTCTTACTTATTCGCTAGTCGACCAGATCGATCTCGACTTGGGGGCCGGCTACTCGATCCAGCGCTCATTTAATTTTCATCGCGCCGGTGAATATTATCGCACCGATCCCGCGCCCTACGTGCGGTTCGAAATCAAGGCGAAGTTCTAATTGAACATCTCGTCGAGCTTGCGCGCGAGGCTTTGATCGCCGCGAATCGTTAATCGCCCGGTCAGATACGCCCACCAACCTTTCAGCTTCCCGTTCGATAGAGCGACCCAGTCTTTGTCGCTCGCGATGAAAGTGACGTTGGCATTGTCGATCTTCCCCTTGTCGATCTTGCATTTCCCGTCATTCACTTCGATCCACCATTGCCCCCCATTCGCTCCGCTCAGTTGCCACTGATAACGCACATGAACTCCCTTCGCCTTTTCAGTCCGAAAACTTTCCCGCATCCCATCAAAAACGTCCTTGGGCGTCGAGTTATCAGACTCCTCTGAACCGGCGCCAGAGGCGTTCAAACAAACTGACGAAAAGATAATCGCCGTTGTAAAATAACAGAACGCACGCTTCGCTTTCGTCATTCTCGGAATCGTTTCGCGCAGCCCGAAGGCGTTCTAATCTTCAATCGCTTGCTTCGTTGACGATAAAATTGGCCGTTGCGACGGCGCTATCGTTGTAACCGCTCTTGATCGCCTTGGCTTTGACCGTCGCGGAATCGCGCAAAGTGATTGTGGAACGATAAACATTCGAAGCGGTCGTGGGATTGCTGTCGTCAATTGTGTAATAAATCGTTGCCTGCGAGGTCGCGCAGGACAGTGCGATTGTCGCCTTTCTCGTAAAGGTCCCTCCATTGGGCTTAAAGGTTGGCTTTGCCACTGTTAGTCCGGGAGTCGGAGTTGGCGCAGGCGTGGATGTCGGAGTAGCTGTTGGAGTTGGAGTAGGAGTAGGAGTAGGTGTTGCCGTTGGAGTAGGAGTGGGTATCGGCGAAGGTGTGGGTGATGGCGTCGGAGTTGGGGTTGGTGTGGCGTTATTGCTAAAAGCTCTGTAAGTGTAGCTTTCCGGGGGAAAATGTAATCTTCCTTCAACATAGGTCCACAGCTGCACATAGATGCTGCGCCCATCGGTAGGAATGCCATTCACGGTGATCGAGCGAAACGTTACCTTGCCGGAGCTATAGATGTCCGAGGCGCCAGGGGAGTTTCCGACAAAGAGCCAGTAACCCGTGGCGTTTGTGGCTGCGCTCCAATTAAAGGTTACACTTAAAGAAGTGAACGTTGAGCCCGGTAGAGGGCTAATCATCTTCGCCACGTCAGAAGGCGTGGGTGTCGGCGTTGGTATGGGCGTTGCCGTGGGGGTGGGCGTGGGTGTCGGCGTCGGGGTAGGACCACCGCCCGCAGCAAGTGATTGTATCAACGCATTAACAGCCGGCACGCCAACGCCAGTACAAAGATCATAGCCACTTCCGGCATAGTAGCCGCCGTTGTTGCCGGTAACGATGTCGCGAAAATTTGCAGTGCCGATCAGCGGATAGATTTTCGGCCCAAGCAATCCAAGCGGCTGCATGCCAGCATTGCTACGGGCCTGATTAATCATCGCACAAAACCCGGCCCACATCGGCGCGCTCCAACTGGTGCCGCCATATTGGCGGTTCACACCGTTGAGGACTGCGAAAGCACCAGTGGCAGGGTCGGCGGCCGAGGCTACGTCGGGTACGGCGCGAGTAGATCCGGGTGGTAGACCCATCCCAGTTTGCCATACCGGTCGGCCAAAGATTACGCTCGTAGCTCCGCCTCCATCATACCATGCGCTTTCACTGCTGACGCTGCCGTCACCGCTGTTCACATACAAACTTGTGCCCCCAACAGCGGTAACACTGGGATCGCTCGCGGGGGTTTGGGTTTGGGTCTGGCCGCTATGATCGTGTCCGCCGGGGCCAGGACTGGAGCCGCCGTCACCGGACGCGACAAACACCGTTACACCACCACTGGCCATGCTGGCAAAGTACTGAGCATCCGTCTGCATTTGGCTGGATGAAGTATAGAGTTCCCCGAGCCCGTAGCTCAACGAGACCTGGTGCAACTGTGGCTGACTCGGCAGTTCGTTAATAATCTGCTGGTAGGCTTGGTCGATACGCACGAAGGACAAATCTTTCGTCGCATAAATTCGCACTTTCGCTCCGGCGGCGATGCCGCTGCTCCACTCTGCGTCAAGTGACTCTTCACCGGAGGGGGCCGCCAGAGGGCCGGCCACGACTTGCACAAATTCAATATTACTCAGCAACTGGCTCACGTTCGTCTGCGTCCAAAACGAAGTTAAATCGTTACTGCTGGGAAATGTGTTTATGACGATGCCAATCTTTTGCCCCGACCCATCGACGCTCAGTCCATTCCCCTTGTAAACCTTCAGAATCTCGGAGGGGAAAAATGGAGGACGGTTGGAGACCGCGGGAGATGTCCCCGAACTCCCCAGACGCAAATGCGTGTGCGGTCGGATGTGCGGCTGAAGCCCATTCACGCCTACGATTGCTGATGCCACTGAAGCCGGCACGCTGGGAGCGGTTATCGCCGAAGTATAAGTCTTACCCTCCACGGTCACTTTGCCGAAATCCACCTGCAACGCCTGCTTAATTTGGCTCACCGTCGCTGAAACAAAAACTCCAAGCCGGTTTGGGTCCGTTCGCGTAATCGTGAACCCCTGGCCCGTCAGCCAAGCCACCACGTCCTGGTAATCAACTTCGAGTGGATAATATTTCGCGCTCATCTCTGCAGTAGGAATTATTTCACCGGCGTTGAGACGGACGAGCAGCTGCGAATAGTCGCGCATTTTAAGAGACACCATGAATTCAAGCGTCTCGGCGAGCTCCGTTGCGGTTAAACCGATGGGCGAAAGCGCGCTGGCGGAAACCTCCTTGATGCTATTACCAAAAAGAACTCGCGAAGTTGTCGACGAGGCGGAAAACGCCGATGTGCCAAATATCCCTAGAGCAACTAGGAAGCACATCGCCTCCAAAGAAACAATGAGAGATCGGCACGATCGGCGTCTTGTGCCTGGAACGTGGTTTTTGTAAGAATTGCTCGTCAAACGAAAAGGGATTTAATCATCAGGGGAGTAAGGCACGCGATTTAAGCAGCGTATGCCACAGCACGCAATAGAACAGTTGGAGAACAAACTGGTTCGGTGGCGCGCGAGTGAACTACTGCTCGATTCGCTTCAAGAGAAACGCGGCACCGACAAACGTGACGGCCGCGCCAGCCAGTAGCACGACAAGATCTACGACGTAAAACGAAGCGCCAGCGTGATACATGTTCACCAGCCGAAAGGCGCGGCAGAAGTGCGTGAGTGGAAAAATCTCGGAGATATAGCGAATGCCTTGGGGCAATTGCTCAAGGGGGGCAAACGCGCCGGAAAGGACAAAAACCGGCAGCAAAAAGAAAACGGAAAATTGGATGGCCTGGGTCTGGGTACGGGAAAAGGCAGAAATGATCAGTCCGAGCCCTAACGAGCAGAGCAGGAAGAGCAGACAAATCAATGCGAGCATGTGCCACTGATAAAACCGCACATCAAAATGCCACCAGCTCAGCGCGACGATGATCACGATCAAACAAATCGAGACCGCCAGGTAGGGCAGGATTTTGCCGATTACGATTTCGCGCCGTTTCAATGAAGTGACCATCAATTGGTAAAGCGTGCCGGACTCGCGCTCGCGCGCGATGGTGCACGCCATGAGCGTGACGGTGAGTAGTTGCAAAATCAGACCGATGATCCCCGGGACGACGTAATCGATGAAACGTTCCTTCGGATTATAAAGAATCTTGCTCTCGGTCGACCACGCTTCCATGAGCGAGACGAATTGTTTGCGCACCTCGACCGGTAATTTCTTCCCAAGCTCGAACACTTCCTCCGGCAGCGTGTCGACAATGATATCGCGTTCTTTCATTTGAAAATCGCCGAGGCTTTCGCGGATGCTGCCCTCCAATGCGCTCGCCGTATTCGTGTCCGCGCCGTCGAGATAAAGCGGTAACGGTTTCGGGTCGCCGTTCCTCAAGCTCTCGCTCCATCCCGGCGGAATAACCAGCGAAACCCAGACATGGTGCTGGAGTAAATCGGATTCGTCGGTGACTTCAGGCGGCAGTTTCCGCCAGTGAAACGTTTTGTTTTTTGAAACGATGTCGACGAAGCGCTGTGTCCGCGGCGTGTTGTCACGGTTGATCACGAGGCCGGGCACATCTGTCATTTCATTCGCTTCAAAGGCGTGGCCGAAGATGAGCGTGAAAAGTGGCGGCAGAATAAGGAGCAGGATGAGCACACGCCGATCGCGATAAATGTGCAGGAACTCTTTATAAGCGACGCTGCCAATTGCGCCAAACGAAGCGAATTTCATGATATCGATCTTGTCCTCTATAGAGGCAGGCGTGTCGCCTGCAATTCCCGCTGAGATGCAGCCGACACGGCTGCCGCCACAGTTTTCATCATGTCGATCTTTTCAGAACGGCGTCATAGCCTTGCGAATAGGCGGTGAAGACGTCCTCCATATCCGGCTCGACCCAGCGCTCACCTTGCAACCGCAAATCGGAGAATGGCCAGTGTGCCCGCCAGTTTGCCATCAGCTTTTCCGGATCGGCGGCGTAAATGCGGAGCGCGCCGCTGCGCAGCGACACGCCGAGAATCTCGGGAATATTCCGGAGCTGCACCAGCGCGTGCATCACCGGTTCAACGTCGATCTCGAGCAGCTTGGTACGAAAGCTCTCTTTCAAATTTCTCGGCGATGCCTTGGCCAGGAGGCGTCCGCTCTCGATAAATCCGACTTCGGTACAACGCTCTGCTTCATCCATGTAATGCGTCGTGACGAAGACGGTTTTGCCTTCGTGGCTCAAATCGTAGAGCAAATTCCAGATCTGTTGTCGATGTACCGGGTCGAGGCCGGAGGTTGGCTCATCGAGAAAGAGCAATGGCGGATCGTGCACGAGTGCGCACCCGAGCGCGAGCAACTGGCGCATTCCTCCCGACAAGGTTCCGGCCGCGGTATCGCGTTTTTCTTCGAGATCGCTTAACTGCAACAAACGTGCGACGCGCTTTTCCAATTCCGGCGCCGGCACGCGACAGGCGCCGCCGAAAAAGCGAAAATTTTCTTCGACCGTCAAATCGGGATAAAGACTAAACCGTTGGGCTACGTAACCGAATTTCTTCCGCACAAGATGTCGATCTTTCCAGACGTCGCTCCCCGCGATCTTTCCCTCTCCGCTCGTTGGTCGGGTCAATCCGCACAACATCCGGATGGTAGTGGTCTTGCCCGCGCCGTTCGCGCCTAAAAAACCGAAGATTGTGCCCGCAACAATCGTCAAAGAGACATGCTGGACAGCGTGAACATCCCCGAAACTTTTGCTCAGGTCGTCCAATACAATCGCTGGCTCGTTCATCTGCGAAACCTTATTGCGATGACCTACTCACATTTGCAACCATCGGCCGCCGCCCAATAGTTAAGCTGGTCATGAAATATTTACTTCCGAGCCTGCTGGCGGTTTTTTTGGCAGGATCGACAATCGTCGCCGCTGATCCCGCTTCGGAACTGGCCGCCTTCTCTGTTTTTGACAAGATCGACATCAGCGATTTGGCCAAGGGCGACGTCAAAGCGGTGCACGGACCACCGATGGCAGGACGGTTTCTTTCCGTGCAAAGCTGTTACGTCGCGCCTGGTTCGCCCGCACAGCAAATCGAAGCGTTGAAGAATTGGGATCCAACCAAACATCGTGAGTTGAAAGTTTATATCCACGGCGATCTCCCAGCCTCGCCATCGCCGGCCAATTTTACGAAATTGAAAAATGCGCCCGACAATGGCGCGGTCCGGACGCTTGTCACGGCGACGCAAAAAGTCAGTTCCGATCTCCAGATCAGCAAGGAGGAAGCAAAGAAATTTTCCGGCGACGAAGCTGGTGGCGGACCGATGCCGGCTTCGGTGGCGGCATTTTGGAGCGATGTCCTGACCGCACGGGTGAAAAGTTTTGTCTCCGGCGGAACATCCGCACAGCCGCCTTACGATCATACCGGTGAAGCGATCCGCGCGAATGACGAATTGAATTCGCTATTAAAACAGCAGGAGAAAATCAGGAAACAGTTTTCCGGTTTTCTGAGTCAGACGGGAATTGGCCGCGGGGCCGGTTCGCTCACGACGGAACTTTATTGGGAACTTCTCGATGTGGACGACAACGGCGTTCTAACGCTGGGAGCGTCTTACGATCGCGCGGGGGGCTCCGAAACGCATCAAGCGGCCGATGTGTTGTATTACGCGAGCGGCGGTTATTACGTGGCGCTCACGCTTTATCAAATGTGGCCGGTGACGACAGAGGGGAAACCTTCGACGCTGGTATGGCGCGGTGACATGATCTCGTCGGCTTCACTAGCCGAATTGCACGGCGTGGAACGGCTCGGCTCCGAATCGGCCATGATGAAAGATATTTCCAAAGCGATTAATTTGTTCCGCAAAGACACAGATCGTTAACGACATGAGAATTTTCCCATGTCGCCGAACCCGGCGAAGCCGGGCAGCTCCTTTACACGGGCGACGGGGTGGCAGCGTTCCTTGTAAGAGAAGGAGCTGGACGCCCCGGCTGATTGCTGCAATCGGCTGCCTTGGGCGCGAAGCGGGTCGATCTTCCATTGGGGTCGCAGGGGCGCTGCTCTTCTCTGCCACGCTCGCTCGAGGCACTGAAAGCGGCTTCGATTGGTTCAAGCCGTTTTCGTCTTTAACCGGGGAATATTCGGCGGAAGAAACTTATGTCAGCGACGCCGATGTGCGCCGCGGCCAGCGCAGGATCGACAGTTTCGATGAAAGCGATACGATCCTGCATTTTGTTTTAACGCCGCGAATCAAGCTCGGCGTTCTCCGGTTCGGCGTGGAATGGGAGCGATTCTCTTTCGGCTTTCCCGATCGCACGCCGCTGCCGAACACATTGCAGGAAATCAGCGCGATCATCGGACTCGACATGCAAATTTCCGACTCGATTCTGATGCGCGTCGAGGCGCAACCCGGCTTTTACGGCACGAACAATTTCGACACGGACCAGATCAATGTTCCGTTCATCGCCGGCGGCACTTACATCTACAACCCGAGCTTGCAATTCATCGTCGGGGTGAGCATCGACGTTGAGCGCGAGTATCCGGTAATTCCAGCGGCTGGAATTCGCTGGAAAATTGCTCGGCAATGGGTCCTCAATGCCGTGCTCCCGCAGCCGCGCATCGAATTCGAAGCAGCGAAAAATGTGACGCTTTATGTTGGCGGTAATATCAAGCAAACTAGTTTTCGCGTAGACGACGATTTCGGAAACACCCATGGCAATCCGCAGTTGAACCGCGCTGTGGTCAGCTACAGCGAAGCGCGGGCCGGTGTCGGCGTTGATTGGAAACTTGGTTCGATCGTTACCCTCTCGGCCGAGGCCGGCTATCAGCCGTATCGCAGCTTTGATTTTTTCCGCGCGGACATCCGTTATCACGAAGACGGCAGCGCGCCTTACGGAATGATTTCCCTGCACGGCGCATTCTGATTTTTGTGGAGGCAGGCGTCCTCGCCTGCGAGAACCTGAAAGCGCAGCCGAGACGGCTGCCGCCACAATTGTCAGTACAAATCGCCCCGGCGGTGGCTAAATACCGCCATCCGGCTTCGGACGGACTCAATGACAGCCTCTGAAATCTCAGCTTCAATAAGTTCTTCGCGATCGACCGAGGCAGCGGCGAGAATCGCGCCGTACGGATCGATGATCGCTGATGTTCCGCAGAAAGTAACTCCATCATCCGTCCCCACCCGATTCGCTAGAACGAGGTAGCTCTGGTTTTCAATCGCACGCGCCAGCGCCAGAATGCGTAAGTGCTCTACGCGCGGAAAGGGCCACGCGGAGGAGTTGATGAAGACATTGACGTCGTGTTCGACAGCTAGCGTTCGACACACCTCGGGAAATCGAAGATCGTAGCAGATAGTTAATCCGAGATTGAACTTGTCGATCTTGCAATGGGCGAATGCGTCGCCCGCAGTGAAGTACGGACGCTCATCGAGAGGAGCAGCGGTAACCAAGTGCGTTTTGCGATATTTTGCGATGATATCGCCGTTCGCATTGATGAAAGCCTGCGAGTTGTAGATGCGCGAACCGTCACGCTCAGAAACGCCGGCAATGATCGCCATCGAAAGCTCTTTCGCGGTCTTTTGCAATTCGGGCACCGCTCCCTCTTTCCAACCTGCAGCGTGTTTTTGAATCACCGGCATGGAATAGCCGGTATCGACCATTTCTGGAAAAACAATCAGATCGGCGCCGACATGTTTGGCGCGCGAAGACAATTCGCGAATCTTGCGCAGGTTTGCGTCAAGATCGCTGAGCGTGCATGAAATCTGTGCGGCCGCTATTTTCACGATTCGTTTGTCGATCTTAACGCAAAGTTTTATCCAGCGCGCCAATCTTGCGCGTTTCCGGCCAGAATTTCGCAACGCCGAGGACGACGAGAATGGTTCCGAATCCCCCAGCCACCACAGAAAGAACTGGGCCGAAAAGCGCGGCAGTCAGGCCGGATTCGAGCGCCCCGAACTCGTTTGAGGTGCCGATAAAGATGTTGTTCACGGCGGAAACGCGACCACGCATTTCATCGGGTGTAACGAGCTGCACAATCGAGCCGCGGATAATCACGCTGACGCTGTCGACGGCGCCGGCAATAAACAACATCGATACTGATAGCCAGAATGCTTTGGAAAGGCCGAAAATAATTGTCGCAATTCCGAACGCGGTGACACACCAAAGCAATGTCTTGCCGGCATGTTTCATCGGCGGCAAATAAGCAACGATCAGCGCCATGGCGAACGCCCCGACTGCGGGCGCAGCGCGCATCCAACCAAGTCCGACCGGTCCGCAGTGCAAGATCTGATCGGCAAAGATTGGCAGTAGCGCCGTAGCGCCGCCGAGAAACACAGCGAACAAATCAAGCGTGATGGTGGCGAGAATCACGCGTTTGCTAAGGACAAATCGGAGACCGGCGATGAGACTGCGCCACGCGTTTTTCTCGGCGCGGGGGCCAGCACGCGTGCCGCGCTGGATCGGGAGCACGAGCAGGAAAAAGGCAAAGGCGAAGAACGCATCGAGTGTGTATACGATTGGGAAACCAACATGCGCGACCAGCAGTCCACTCATCGCTGGCCCGACGACCGATCCGATTTGGAAGACGCTGTTGTTCCAGGTGACAGCGTTTGAGAACGCGTCGGGCGGAACAAGAGTGGGGAAAAATGAACTGCGTGCCGCCCACCCAAAAGTACGCGCGGCGCCATAGAGGAAAAGCAGCAGGTAGATCAATGGGATGGAAGCGTCGTCGAAGTGAAAGGAGGGATGGTGGCGCTCGAAAATCCGGGCGATCGCAGCCAAGCCTCCATTGGCGTGGCGTAAGATCGACAACTGCGGGATGGCGAGATGTTGCCAGGAAATCAGAGCGAGTGTGACGGAGGCGAACGCGCTCAAAATCTGCGAGACGAGAATGATTTTCTTGCGGCTGAAGCGATCGGCCAGGTGTCCCGCCGGTAACGACAGTGCTACCACCGGAATCGCGATGACCAGGCCGACCAGACCGAGCGCCGTCGCAGAATGAGTGCGCGCATACATCTCCCACTCGACTGCGACCGCGAGCATTTGACGACCCATAATCGAGAGCAGGTTCCCGGCGGTAAAAAAGCGAAACCCGCGAAAGCGGAACGCTGCATACGGATCATGCGGCCGCACCTCCGGTTTGAGCGGCGCGGTGATCGCCGGTCGCTGGCCACGCGGCGATTCGTAATTAGAGGGCGTCGGGTCGGTTGGTTCGTGCATGCTCAGGCGCGTTCGCTCGAACACGCGCATGAGATTGTAAAATCAAAGGCCTTCGTCGCAACTTTCCGCTAACGCGCGGATCGCTGAAGAATATTTGCGACGATCGCAGATCACCGCTACAAAGACCGACATGTCTGAAATTACGGCTCCGCCCAAAGCCGCCGCGCCTGCTTGGACGCGGAGCAACCCGTTTCCGGGCAAACTCACAGTTAATCGGCGGTTGAGCGGATCGGAATCGGAAAAGGACACGCGCCATTTCGAGGTCGATCTCACGGGCTGGGGATTGAGCTTTGAGGTCGGCGATTCGCTCGCGGTGTATCCGACAAACGATCCAGCCCTGGTTGATGAAATTATTCGCGCCATCGGCGCCAAGGGCGACGAGATCGTGACCGCGGTAAAAACGCAAAAGCCGTTACGTGAAGCGTTGCTACGCGACTGTTCCATCACGCAGCCGACCCCGAAGTTTTTGAAAGCAATCGTAGAACGCGCGTCGGCCGCGCCGATGCTCAAGGAACTGCTGCATGCGGACCGCAAGCAGGACCTGGCAGATTTCCTTTGGGGGATGGAGGTGATCGACTTTTTGACCGAGCATCCTTCGGCCAAATTTACGCCGGACGAATTCGTTGGACTGCTCACGAAATTGCAGCCGCGGCTTTATTCCGTGGCCTCGAGCTTGCGCGCGTTTCCCGACCAGGTGCATTTCATCGTTGATGTCGTGACATATGAAAGTAACGGGCGGGTGCGCAAAGGCGTCTGCTCAACCTTTATGGCCGAGCGCGCATACAATGTTCCGGTGCCGGTTTATCCCAGCTCGGCCAAACACTTTCATCTGCCGGAAGATGGTAATACGCCTCTCATCATGATCGGACCCGGCACAGGCATCGCGCCGTTCCGCGCCTTTCTGCAAGATCGGCAAGTGACCGGCGCGAAAGGAAAGAACTGGCTCTTCTTCGGCGCGCAGCGCGAAGGCTGCGATTACGCTTACAAGGAAGATTTCGCCCAGTTCAAGCGCGATGGCTTTCTGACACGGCTCGATTGTGCTTGGTCGCGCGATCAAGCCCACAAGATTTACGTCCAGCACAAATTGCTCGAGAACGCAGGGGAAATTTGGAAGTGGATCGATAGCGAAGGCGCGCAGTTTTTTGTTTGCGGTGATGCGCGGCGCATGGCGAAAGATGTTGATGCCGCCTTGCGCAAGATCGTCCAAGAACACGGCGGCAAGTCTGTCGAGGAAGCGAACCAGTACGTCGAAAAACTGAAGAGCGACAAACGCTACAAGCGCGACGTCTACTAGATAGCGCTATTCCCGCTGTCCGGCAGCGAGGATTGCGCTGGCCCATACGATGACCAGACACCCGAGCGACAACGCGCCGCCGTAAATTAGCCACCAGGGACGATAACTCAGCACGACCTGCCCATGCGCTCCCGCCGGAACTTCCACTACCGGCATCAAACCACGATAGGAAGTGACGTGAAGCCTTTGATTGCGGATGCGCGCCACGTAACCGGGAAAATAAGGACGAGAAAAAGTCAGCAATGCCGACTGACCACCAAGTGGAACATCGACACGCGCCTTTACCACGTTGCGCGAATCATTAATTCGTGAAATCGCAGCGGTTGTAAATTGCTCGTTAGGGCGCGAATCAATTGAACTGACCGAGCGCACTCGGGAATGTGGCGCGCCGTTGCGGTGAAAGACGCGGCCTTCTTCGCTCGAAGCCACGACTTGCCATTCCGATGCTGGCTGCGGAACGACATCCACCTCGAGCGCAACCACGATGCCGTCCACGCCCAATTGTTCCAACCCGCCGCCGGGGCCGGCTTGGTGTTCGAGAAGATATTTCCCCATGTCTGGATCGATTTCGCCATGGATAGCGAACCTGCTTTCATGTGCGATCCCGGCAGCGAGGATCGGACTGTACCCGTTAATGAACCGCAGCCCGGCCCACATCGACGTGCTGCCGGGTCGAACGATTTGTCCAATCGGACCAGGCTTGTTTTCGACGCGGTAAGCAAACTCCGCCGGCGGATAGACGCTCAGGTAAAGGCGCTGTGGATCAAGCGGCGCGGTTTTCTTGAGGTCGCGAGTAAGATTGTATTTCGGGACGCCGGAGTTCGGCGGAATGCACAGATATGTTGCGAGCAATGCAGCGAACGTAATTACTGCCGGCATCCAATTTTTCAGCGATTCACCGCGCACGAAAATTTCCGTAGCCGCCCAAATCGCCGCGAGCGCAATCAGAATCCATGTCAGAGGAAACGGGTGACCGCCGTCCGTCCGTAAGATCGACATGCTAATTGCGGTCACGCCGACAAGGAGGAGCGCGGTTGTAGCCGCGGTCGCTGGCCGCGGTGCAGTTCGCAACGCTTCCGCCGCGCAAACCGCGAAGATCAAATGGAAGAACGGCAACCAGCGAAAACTCCACCGAAATACTCCAGCGCTGGGCACCATCGCGAGTACGAGCACGAGTAAAAGGAGGAGAAGTTCCCACTTCAACTCTCTGAGCAGCGCGCGACCGCGAGCGATCAGGCTGGAGATGAGCGCAGAAAGCGGCACCAAACCGCAAGCCAACTCCGTCGCGGAATGCGGCATCATGCGCGTGGAAAAGTTGGCCCACTTCACCGTCCAACACGGCAAAATCAATCCGGGCAAAGCAGCCGGTGGAACAATCCACTGCCAATGCGCCGAGCTCATCTGCGCTTTGCGCGCTGAACCGTGGACGTAATCGAAAATTGCGAGCCAAGCCGGCGCGGAAAGTCCGAAACCAAGCGCGACGCCGAACAACATCGGTAAAACCGGCACCAAACTTCGCGATTGAGCGATTGATTTGATCGACAGCCACGAGATCAGCACTGCGAGCATTACGACCGTGTAAGGAAATCCGCCGGTGACGAGCAGATAAACGAACAGAACCGGCCAAAGAAATCGCCACCTGGTGCGTTGTCGATCTAACGCGCGCTTTGCCGCCCACCATGCCCACGGCAGCCAAGTAAATGCGCCGAGCGCGCCGAACCAATCGGTCGCTCCCCAGCAAATGATCCAGCCATTCAACGCCGCGACCAGCGCGATGAAAATCGACAGCGGAAGGGAGAATTTGCCATCACGCGCGAGGAGGAATGCGCCCACAGCGAGAACGACAAGGTGAGTGATAGAAAGAGCAGCCGCTTGTTGGGGGAAGCTGAGGGGAAACCTCCAGATCAGAACGACAACCGCATTTACAAAAATTGAAAACGTCCCGTATTGGAATTCGCCGGCGAGATTGCTGCACACCCACGAGTAGGGACTGAGCAACGGGAGATGACCTTCGCTCCAGCTCCGCGCGACATCCGCGAACACCGGCAAGATCGACAATTGATAATCGTCGTTCCAAAAAAGGAGCGGATCGTGCCAGAGAAGCAACGAGCAAAAGGCGACGACAATCAGTCCAGTGGCGCTCGCGCCGAATATTTCAGAACGCGCAGATCGCGGCTCGGACATGTAGCAATCTTGATTCTTACACCACGACCGGTTTGCCTTCGGTCATGACGAGCACTTTGTCTTCGATGCCGTGAGTGCGCGCGCTCGCAAGCAGACGTTGCAATGGTTCGTCGAGCGGTTCGAATCCGAGCCGGAAACTCCCGTAATGCATCGGCACCAAAGTTTTTGCACCAAGTTCAGTGAATGTTCGCACTGCCTCCTCCGGGTTCATATGAACTTCGCGGCCGGTCGGTGGATCATAAGCACCGATCGGCAAGAGTGCGATGTCGATCTTGTAACGCTCGCCGATCTCCCGAAAGCCGGGAAAAAACGCGCTATCACCACAGTGAAAAATGGAGCGGCCACCTAGCGCGATGACAAAACCGCCAAAACCGCGGTGGAGATCGGCGAGAAAACGAGCGCCCCAATGATAACAAGGCGTGAGCGAAACATCGATCGGGCCGAGCTTTACCGTTTGCCAGCAATCGAGCTCGTGCACAATGTGGAACCCGAGATCGTGCACAAGATTTCCGACACCAATGGGCACGACAATCGGTTGGTCGGCCGCGACCCGACGCAGAGTTCGCCGGTCGAGGTGATCGAAATGCGCATGGGTAACAAGGACAAAATCGATCTCCGGCAGGTGATGAATCTCGAATCCCGGCTGCTTAAGCCGCTTGATCACCTTGAGCCACTTCGACCAGTTCGGGTCGATCAAGATGTTGACCTCATGCGTCTGGATCAAAAAAGAAGCGTGACCGATCCAGGTGATGCAAATTTCGCGGTCGCGAATCTCCGGGAACTCTGGCAGCGCATGGTCGCCGGAGCGTTTCGTGAAAAGCGAAGGCAGCAAAACGCTGGTGAGAAAATTGCGCTTATGCCAATCGGCCCGTGGACGCAAGCGAACGCGCGTCGATCTTTTGTTCTGAGCGCCGTTGTCCGACGCCTGGCGAACGACGTTCCTCCGGCTTTTTTTCGAAAAAGGAATCGGCACTCTCACGGAACGATATAAGCTAGTGAGGTTGAATCAAAGTCTTTCGCGCCCATGAACGAAAACCTGGCCTCGGAAAAAACCGCGCTGCGTGCGGAGATGCGGCAGCGCCTGCGCGCCATAACAGTGGAAGATCGAGAATCGCTTTCTGAAGAAATCTGCGAGCGCATTCTGGAGATGACCCAATGGGCGGAAGCGCAAAGCGTGATCCTCTTTACCCCGCTGCCGAGCGAGCCGATCATAACGCCGCTGAAAATCGACTGCGAGGTGCGCAAGATTAACTGCAAGATCCTGCCGCAAAGTCCGAAAAATGAAATTCAGCTTTCCGAGCCGGTCGATCTGATTTTGGTCCCCGGCCTGGCTTTCTCGAAAGATCGACATCGGCTGGGGCGCGGTGGCGGTTTTTTCGATCGTCTGCTGGCTGGACCGGCGGCGAACGCGTTCAAACTGGGGATTTGTTTCTCATTCCAGGTCCTCGACTCTATTCCGGCCGAAACTCACGACATCGTCATGGACGTGGTGGTGAGCGATGTAAGTTGATCACTTGCAAGTTCCGCATTCAATTGTGCGCGATATGCGCGTTTGGAAAATTGTTGTCCCGCTGATTCTGATTTGCTCGGTCGCCATGGCGGTTGAGACGCGCCTCCCGTTTAGGACAGTTTTTAAGGGATCGGACCGATTCGATAAGCTGGTCGCATGGGCCAAAAACGAGAATTGGAAAGCGCTGCCGATCGGTGAGCGCACGGCGGTGGTAGGCCAAGCGCTCGTCGGCACGCGTTACAAACATTTTACGCTCGAAATCGACAATCGAATCGAGGCGCCGTCGGTAAATTTTCAGGGAATGGATTGCTGGACTTTTTTTGAAATCTCCCTCGCATTCGCGCGCATGCTCGAGGAACCGGAGTCGAATTGGACGCCGGATCAGATGCTGCATTACGTCGAGGTGGACCGCTATCGCGATGGCGCATGCACGGGCGAATATCTCTCCCGTCTGCATTACCTGGAAGATTGGCTGGCCGATAACGCGCGGCGCGGACTTGTGGATGATCTAACGCGCAAGCTCGGCGGAAAAAGCATGCCGCATTCGGCCAGAGAAATGTCGATCGGCTGGCGGCAGTATCGTTACCTTGCCAAAAATCGTTCGCTGCTCGGGCCGCTCGCTCAAATGGAGGCGCGTGTCTCCAGTCGGCCACTCTATCAGATTCCGAAAAGTCGAGTTGCGAGGATCGAACCGAAGCTGCGCAGCGGCGATATTATCGGTATTATTTCGCGGGACCGTTCGGGGTTGTACTCGACGTCGCACGTAGGGTTGGCGTTGCGGATGAATGATGGTTTGCATTTCATGCATGCCTCGTCGCCAAGCAATGCCGGACGGGTGGTGGTGGACGCGCGTTTATCCAATTATCTCGCGCGCTATCGCAGTGATAGCGGAATCCTGGTAGCGCGTCCGCTGCGTTAGGAATTTAAATGCGCGCGAGATTCGGCGAGAAGTTGTCCTAAGCGGTCGAGCGCCTCTTCTGCGTCCACCCCGTGGGCTTCGAGCGTGGCGGTTGCGCCACAGTCGAGATTCGCGTGCAGAACGTCGATGAGACTGGTCGCGGAATATTTTTTTCCGTCCTTAACGATCCAGATTTCGGAGCGAAATGATTTGGCATGTTTGACAAACTCGGCGGCCGGCCGCGCATGAAGACCGAGCTCGTTAGCAATGCACACCTGCCGTTGGACCGAGATTGCCGCGCGTTTTTCGAAAAACTTCATGCCTGACTCGTGCCCCAACGACGGTGCAGAAATCTCTCTATTGGTGAAAAGAAGATTTTATCGGCGAGCAACCCGATGACGACAATCACGAGCATAATAGCGATAACTTGATCCATCGCGCTCAATTCACGGCCATAATGGAGGAGTTGGCCGAGTCCAAAACCGGTCAGGATAGTGACAAAGATTTCCGCAGCCATGAGCGAACGCCAGGCAAAAGCCCAACCTTGTTTCATCCCGCTGACGATGAACGGAAGGGCCGCGGGCAGGATGACTTTAAACCAGATATGCAAGTGTTTCGATCCCATGGTAAGCGCGGCGCGGCGGAAAATGGGCGGGACATTACGAACGCCGGTTTCGGTGGCGATAATTACCGACCAGAGCGTCCCCATCACCACGACAAAGAGCATGGCGGTTTCAGTTTGGCCGAACCACAAAAGGGCGAGTGGAACCCAGCAGACGCTCGGTAAGGTTTGCAAGCCAAGCGCCATCGTCCCGAGAGTGTCGCGAAATAAATTCCAGCGCGCCGTTAATAATCCGAGTGGAAGTCCTACGACAAGGCCGACAAAATAACCGATCAGCAGCCGACGCATCGTGATGACGGTGGCGTGCAGGAGCGTGCCGTCGATAGCGGCGCCCTTCAAGTAACTCGCCACCTGCGCCGGCGATGGCAAGAGCACCGGCGACCAAAGCCTCGCGCGGAATGCCATTTCCCAAAGAAGGAGCAAGCCGACGAAAAACAGGATGGAAAGGAGTAGACGTTTCATTCGCGGGCAGCGGCGTCGGATTGGCCGATAACTTTCAACGCTTTTGTAATGCGACTGGAATAAGCGGCGAGATCGACGGTGTTGATATCGCGCGGGCGCGGCAGTTCAATCAGAAACTCATTTTGAATTCGACCAGGATGCGGTGAGAAAAGCAGGACGCGATCGCCCAGACAGGCCGCTTCGCGAACGTTGTGGGTGACAAAGACGATGGTCTTGCGTCGTGCCTTCCAGATCTTCTGAAGGTCGCCGTAGAATTGCTCGCGGGTCAAGGCGTCGAGCGCGCCGAACGGCTCATCCATGAGCAAGACGCGCGGATTAGGCGCGAGAGCGCGCGCGAGCGACACGCGTTGCTTCATTCCACCAGAGAGCTCGTGAATGTTTGCGTGTTCAAAGCGGCTGAGCCCGACCAGCTCGAGATAATATTTCGCGACATCCCGCCGATCTTTATTCGTCAGATTCCGCTTCAATTTGAGGCCGAAGAGGACGTTGCCAAGAACGTCAAGCCATGGAAAAAGAGCGGGTTCCTGAAACATGACGAGCCGTTCGCGGCCAGGTGCCGTCACCGGTTTACCATCGGCCAGAACCGTACCGCTGTCCGGCTTTTCCAAACCGGCAATGACGCTTAGCAGGGTAGATTTTCCGCAACCGCTCGCGCCGACTAGACAAACAAATTCCCCTTCCGCGACGTTCAAACTCACGCGGTCGAGCGCGAGCACAGTGCCAGAAGCGGTTTGAAAGCTCTTGGAAACGTTGTCGATCGCGAGCTTCGAAGGCGCGACAACTTCGAGCTCCTGAGTCGCAGAAGAAAGGCGAACAGCTCGTGCCATTACGGATTTTCAATCAACTTGGAGGTGTCGGTCGCGCCTTTCAAGAAACCGGCGTCTTTCCCGTCCTTTACCGCCTTTGTAACCAGCTGGGCCGACACCTCGGTCGTAAATTTAATTCGTTTCCAAGCTTGCGCGATAGCCTCGGGCGGGAAGTCCGCTTTTGTTTCCTCCTTCAACTCGGCGATCAACATCTTTTGCGCTTCCGCCTCGTTGTCCTGGATCCATTTTGTCAGTTCTACGTTGGCAGCCGCAATCTTCTTCGCGAAATCGCGCCCTTCGCGCAGGAATTTCACGCTCGAAACCAGCCAGGTAGTGATGATGTCCCTGTCCTCAAGAAAAACACGCGCTTTCGCATCGCGCTCGAGGCGAGTTACCCATGGTTCGACTGTCCAAACCGCATCCACCCCGCCGCTTTGAAAGAGGCCCAGTTGATCCGGATTCGCGGTTGGCACAACGGTCACGTCGCCGCCAATCTGAGTAACATTAAAGCCCTGGCTTTTTAACCAGGCGCGACAAGAAATGTCTTGCGTGTTACCGAGCTGTGGCGTCGCGATCTTCTTTCCGCGAAAATCAGCCGGGGCTTTAATTGGCGAATCCGCTTTGACAACCAGCGCGGCGCCCGAATTGGCTGCACCCGACAGGACGCGGATTTCTTCACCATTAGATTTGAAATGCGCGTTCAGAGCCGGTCCCTGACCGACATAAGTCATGTCGAGCGAGCCGGCGAAAACTGCCTCCATTGCCGATGGACCGGCATTGTAGATAAACCATTGAATCTGGACGCTTGGCCCCAGCCTCTCTTCAAACCAACCTTTGCCCTGCCGCGAGAACGCGTGAGCGATCACCCCTTGGGCGTGGGTGATGTTTGGGAAGTGCCCGAAGCGGATTACCACCTTCTCTTCAGCACTCGCGACTTGTAGACAAAAGGCGAGCGTAGCGACCACTGTAAACAGCTTTGTCATCCTCACTGTTTTCCTTTCCACAATCGGCAATTCGATATCACGCGCTCAACTCAGCGCGATCCAGCGGCAGGTCAATAATAAACGTCGCGCCTTTTCCACGGCCTTCGCTGTACGCACGAATCGTTCCTCCGTGCATTTCCACGATTGCTTTACTGATGGCAAGACCCAAGCCAAGACCTTCACGGCCAGCATCAAGTTGCTCAAAAGCGTCAAAAATTTTCTCGAGGAATGGCGGCTCGATTCCTATACCATTATCGGTGATTTCCACGGAGATAGTGTTCGGCACTGGATTATGCGAACGCACAGAAACTGCGCCGTTGTGGGGTGCAAATTTGTAGGCGTTGCGAAAAATATTCCAGAAAACCTGCTGCAAACGCGGTGCGTCTACAATAAGTACGGGATCGGGGGCATCAAGAGCAACCGAGACATGCAATTGTCGATCTTCCATTTCGTTGCGGACAATCTCAAGGGCGTGCTTGATAAGTTCATGAACGTCAGCCGGGCCCAGCTGAAGTTTTAATTTGCCGCGGGTAATACGCGTAAGATCAAGCAAGTCGTCGATCAATCGCGCTTCAAGTTCCACGTTGCGGCAGACCATTTTCAAGCCCTCCCGGATTTCGGGGCTGAGTTCGGGTTCGCTGACCATTCCGCCCGCCCAAATCAAAACGGGTGTGAGCGGCGTACGTAACTCGTGACTTAACATCGCGAGAAAACGATCTTTAGCCGCGTTGGCCGCCTCGGCGCTTTCTTTTTCGTGCTGCAATTCTTCTTCGACTTGTTCGCGGTGAATGAAGAGACCGATCTGGCCGCCCAACGCTTCTACCAACTGAAACAAGTCTTCATCCGGTTGCGCGATTTCCGGGCTGAACAATTCGAGGACTCCGTTAACCTCTCCGTAGGCACGAAGCGGGAACGCGAAGGCGCCGCGCAACCCTGCATCGATCGCAGCGGCGCGACGGGGAAAGTTATCATCGCATGTCACATCGGCGATCCAGGTCGGTTTGCGCGAGCTGACTACACGTCCTGGTAATCCAGTTGTATTTGTCAGTAAGGTGACGCGCGTAACTTGTCCGAATGTTTCCAAGCTCGAGGCGCCGACGTGCCAGGTGACTTCGCAGTGCAAAGTTGTGCAATCGTCGTTACACAACCAAATGGAGCCGGCGACCCAATTACCAATCGTTGCGATCGTCCGGATAATTTCGGCGGCGGCTTCGCTGAGCGTATGCGATCCCGCGAGCAAGCTCGCGACGTTGTATTGGGCAATGCGGCGGCGTTCGGTCCGCACGCGCTCGGTAATGTCGCGGACAATTTTTGAAGCGCCGATAACACGGCCGCTCTCATCCTTGATCGGAGAAACGGTCAACGAGATATTGAGCAGAGTCCCATCTTTGCGCTGGCGAACAGTTTCGTATTGATCCACGGCTTCTCCTCGACGGATGCGCTCGAGAATGGCAGGTTCTTCGTCATGACGATCCAGAGGAATTAGAAGTGCTACGGGCTGGCCGATTATTTCATCCGGCGTATAACCGAAAACGCGTTCCGCGCCCTTGTTCCAAGTCAAAATCACTCCATCGAGATTCTTGCTAATAATCGCGTCTTCGGACGATTCGACGATCGCGCTCAAGCGACGGCTGGCGTCTTCGCCGCGTTTACGCTCCGTAATATCGCGCAAATAGGCGGTAAAAAATGGCGATCCATCGATTTGAAATGGAGTTATTGCTAGCTCGACCAAGATCTCCGAGCCATCGCGGCGCATTGCATTAATTTCGATTCGCTTCCCCAACACGGGCCCTTCGCCGGTTTGCAAATAACGGGCCAACCCTTGTCGATGTTTCTCTCGGAGAGCGGGCGGGATTATCAGTTGGGCCAGTTCCCGTCCAAGGACTTCCGCACGACTAAATCCAAAAACGCGCTCAGCGGCGGGATTGAATTCACGCACAAGTCCAGCAGCGTCCATCGTGATAATACAGTCGAGCGCGGAGTCGAGAATGGCGCGATTGATCGCCTCCAATCGTTGCAAGGGAGGAATAAGGTCACTTTCTTTGGGTTGCTGTGGTTTCATTACCCTTTGTCCCGGCCTGCGCCGATCAGCGTATAGCGAGCATTTGTGGCAACCAAGAGGAAAGAAGCGTGCGAGGTTTCATGGTGAGCACTGTAATTGCAGCCGCTGCGCTTTCAGCCACAATCCGCTTTAACGCGCGGCAACGGGCTGCGATTATGCCGTGATTGCTGATGAAAGCTCTTTGCGTGGTTGAATACGGTGACGCTCCGAGTACGCGGCTGCGCTTACGCGATTGCCTAAGTCATTACGCGCAGCTTGGCGTCGAGGCGACCGTGCTTTCAACGCGTCGGTCAGACTTGACCGGCCGACTAAAAATGCTGCAACAAGCCGCGCAGCACGACGTCGTGGTCCTCTTCAAGACGCTCGGCTTCACCACTCTCGAGCTCGCCGCACTGCAGCGCGCCAATCCCAGAATTATTTTCGACTTCGACGACGCAGTCATGTTTCGTGAGCAGAAACATCGCCGCCCGCTCGAAGGAAAAAATTTCAGAAAATTCTTGCGCACGGTAAGGCATTGCGCGGCTGTCGTGGCGGGCAATGATTTTCTGGCCGGTTTCGCCGAAGCGTGTGGGAGGCGAACGGTTGTGCTACCGACGTCTATTGATCTAACGAAGTACCAGCTCAAGCCGCACTCGGACGGACTTGGTTTGACGGTCGGCTGGCTGGGATTGAGCGATGGGTTGCCCTACTTGCGGCATATTCAGTCGGCCCTTCAACGCTTGACTCAACGTTATCCGGGTCTGCGACTGATGGTGATCTCGGACAAAGCACTTCAACTTGATGGCGTGAAGATCGACAATGACACGTGGCGGCTTGAAACGGAACAGACACACCTCGCGAGTTTCGATGTGGGTATCATGCCGCTTTGGGATTCAGTCTGGACGCGCGGCAAATGTGGTTACAAAATTCTGCAATACATGGGAGTTGGCACCGCCGTCGTCGCCTCCGATGTCGGCGTCAACAACGAGATCATCACTTCCGGTGAAAACGGATTTCTCGCTCGAACAGAAGACGATTGGGTCGAGGCCCTTGGCGGGTTGATTGAAAATGCCGAGCTGCGGAGGACGTTTGGTCTCCGCGGACGAGAGCTGGTGGAAAGACGGTATTCTCTCGAAGCGTTCGCGCAGGGTTACGCGAAGCTCATGCGCGAAGTGGCCCGTCACCCGGCTCCGTTTGCGATTTCGACCGGCAACACCGCGGTTATGCGCTGGAATTTCAGCAGTCGTGCGCGTGAACTTTCCGGCGGTGACGCGATTGTCATCTCGGTACCAAAGAGCGGACGCACCTGGGTCCGGACTTTTCTTTGCGCATATTTTTGCAAACGCACCAATCATCCATTCACACTTCGACCGGATCGTTACCATGAGCCGGATATTCCGCGGCTGATTTTTTCACACGATCTCGCCGAACAGCGCATGAAAGCGCGCCTTTGGGATCGCATCCGTGGAAAATACCTCGTGCCCGCACGCGAGCTCACCCGCGCACGCGTTATTCTGCTGGTGCGCGACCCACGGGACGCTTTTGTCTCCCTCTACATGCAGCTTGTGCACCGCACGAAGGAAACGCCACAACGATTGAAAGAAAAAACCGCCGGCGATCTTTTGCGCGATCGCCGTTACGGGATCATGTCGATCATCAAGACGATGAATCGTTGGTTCGCGGAATTCGCGCGTCGACAAAACTTCACATTGTTACATTATGAGTCTCTGCGCGCGGCACCGGCAGAAAATTTTCGCGCGCTGCTCGCCACGCTCGGTGAAACCTCTCTGGATCCGGAAGCGTTTCAACACGCACTCGAGTTTTCAGACTTCGCCAATATGCAGAGACTGGAGGCTGCCGGCGTCTTCGATTCGAAAATTCTTCGCTCTCGCGATGTGCGCAATCCGGAATCATTCAAAGTCCGCAGGGGAAAGGTCGGCGGCTTTCGAGATTATCTTTCCACAGAGGACCAAGCATTCGCCGCGCAGGCACTGAAACATCTCGACGCCCGCTTCGGCTATACCGCCTAACGAAGCGCAAATGAAGGATCGACATCGTGCGCCAGTGCTAATTGTTGGTGCCCATCGTTCCGGCACGACCGCGACCGCGCGTGCGCTAGAACTGCTCGGCCTCCAAATCGGACAGCATCTCGACAGCCATCGCGAGCCTTATGGCCTGCAACGCGTGCACGAAGACTACCTGCGCCGCGTCGGCGCGGCGTGGTACGAGCCAGAACCATTTCTCGGACTGATCAAAACGCCGGAAGGCCGGCGCAGTTGTGGTGATTATCTGAGTAAATATGTTCGCGAGAACTTCGCCAAAATTTTTGGCTATCGAAATAATCTCAAAGGTCTGTGGCTAAAAATGCGATTGAAACACGGCGCGCCTTGGGGTTGGAAGGAGCCGCGCACCACGCTTTTCCTGCCGGCATGGCTTGAGGTTTTTCCCGACGCACGCGTCATACACGTCATCCGCGATCCACTCACTGCCGCAGCCAGTATCCAAAGGCGTGAACTGAAATTTCAAGCTGCGGGCGACGTGCCCAGCGGCAAGATCGACAACCTTGAATACTGCGTCGCCTTGGTCCGCACCTACGTCGAAGCGGGAGAGCGGCTCACCGGTTCGGCAAATTATCGCAATGTTCGGTTCGAAGATATTCAGGCCGACCCAAGCAAACTGCTGGCCGAGCTCGGACGTTTTGCCGGTTTGGGTTTCGCGGCCGCGCATCTGGCCGGAGCGGCCGCGACCATTCGCCCCCAAGACCGCTGAATCGAGCCTCCCTTAGATCGACATTAGCGCGTCATGTGATAGATTTCCGGCACGGGGGCGTACTGGTTTCGACTCATTGTTGGAAGCGCAGACGGCATGTCGAGGATGGTTCGTTGGCCTCGTAAAAAACCGAGCCAAAACAAATAAACGCAGATCACCAAGATCTCGCTCTCGCGGCTTAATTGACCGTGACGTTTGGAGCTGGACGCCTGCTACGGCGCCAAACGTGGACAGCAGGCTAATCG
>JALYUC010000034.1 GCA_030853965.1 Verrucomicrobiota bacterium
TTTGCAACCTCAGCAATCCGGTCAGTGCCGCTTTGATGAAGCGGCGAAGTCAGTGCGACTTCCGCGCCCCATTCAAACGCCGCATGCGCGACACGCATGTCGTCGGTTGCAATGATGACCGAATCGAGATTCCTGGCGCGCCGGCAACGCTCCCAAACCCGGCGCAGCAGCGGCTTGCCCGCGATCGGATACAGCGGCTTGCCGCGAAAGCGAGTCGAGGCCCAGCGCGCGGGAATAACTCCAACAGCCTTACTCATTTGAAACTAGCCCAATAAAGTTTGCGGCCGCGGCGAGATCCGTCGCGACAAAATCTGCCGCGCTTTGATCGGCGTATTGGCCGTAACCAGTATGGACCAGGATCGTTTTCACACCTGCTCCCCGGCCGCATTGGATATCACTGTCTTTGTCACCAACAAAAAATGACCGAGCTAGATCCAAATTGTGGTCGTGCGCAGCTTGGAAAACCATACCGGGCTCGGGTTTCCGGCATCCACAGACATGATCGGGGCCGTGTGGGCAAAAATATGTAGCGTCGATCAGAACTTCGCCGAGCTGCCGCAAAACTTCGCGCTCGACCTCGTGGTATTGCTCTTCGGTGAAAAACCCGCGCCCAATTCCGCTTTGGTTTGTAATGATGAAAAGTTTGTAGCCGCGATTCCTCAGGGTCTGCAGCGCTTCCGGTGCGCCGGGAAAAACATCGACATCTTTCGGGTTGCCGCAGTAATCGACGTCGCGCATCAAAGTGCCGTCGCGATCGAGGAACACGGCGGGCGATGAGTTATCAGCCACGCGCCGGATCCTCACGAAAGCTGGCGACAAGCTCGTCGCGAGTCACCGTCGCGGTGCCGAGCTTGCCTACGACGACGGCGCTGCCGTGATTTGCAATCTCGGCGGCTTCCACCGGCTTCGCGCCCCCGCAAAGAGCAAGGGTGAAAAGCGCAATTGCGGTGTCCCCGGCGCCGGAAACATCAAATACCTGACGCGCCTTCGTCGGAATGTGATGCGGCGGTTCATTGTTTTGAAAAAGCATCATGCCGTGCTCGCCGAGCGTGATGAGAAGGTATTGTGTCTGCCATTTCTTGAGCAGCGCCTCGCCGGCCCGGATAAGATCGACATCTTGCTCCGGCGAATCGCCCGGCTCCGAATAGGGGATGCCGGCCGCGAAAAAAGCTTCGGACCGGTTCGGTTTCACGGCCGTCATGCCGCGCCAATCAATTGTTTGTCGCGGATTCGGATCGGCCGCGACGATTTTCTCCGCCATCCCAGCGTCGCGCGCAATCTGCGAAACTAACTCGCTGGTCAAAAAGCCTTTGCCGTAATCCTCGAAAATGATCGCGTCGATCTCGGAGAGATTTTTGCGCACGCTCACCACAATATTGTCGATCTGCGCTTTTGATGGACCAGCAATCTTCTCCCGATCGACGCGGACGACTTGTTGATGACGCGCGATGATGCGCGTTTTCACAATGGTGGAAAACGCCGCATCTGCGACCGAAATAGACATGTCGATCTTTTGCCCGGCCAGCAATTCGCGCAGTTGCTCTCCACTGCGATCTTTCCCCACCATACCAATCACCCCCACGCTCTTGACGAATTCTCTAAGATTTCGCGCCACATTGGCGGCGCCGCCGGGATAAAACGATTCGCCGGTGACTTCCACCACCGGCACAGGCGCCTCCGGCGAAATTCGGCCGACTTTTCCCCAGACAAATTCGTCGAGCATGAGATCGCCAATGACGAGGAAACGTTTGCCGGTCGCGCTTTGCAGGATTTGTTCGAGCCGGGCTGACGTCATATGTGAATCAAGAGCGATGCGACCGGGATGGATGGTTGGTGCGATTCAGAATCGTTAAAAATGTGTGTCGCGGCAATTGTGCGTTGCGCAGTTCTGCTTAGAGTTCCCCAATTAATCCTGAATACGAAGGGGAAATCAACAGTCGAAGCTCCCAATGAGTCTACTTGCTAAACATTTGAAGCTTGCCGTCTTGGCGATAGCGAGCCTGGCGATTTGCGCTCAAGCCGCGCAGGCGCCCCAGCGTATCGACGTGAAACCATATCAAAAGGTTGAAAACGTCGTGGTGCCACTGCCAAATGAAGTCTTTGGTGCATTGAACAAGCTTGGCGCTGTCAATTGGCGGGAATATGTTCGCACCGGCAAGGGGAGCAATTTCACGGAGAGGCCGCGAATCGCTTTGTTGCTCGGAACCGTGATCGCGGACGGTTTTATTGCTGTGCAGGCAGAAGACGCACCCGCGGTAAAAGACATCGGACAAAGGGTTCAGGCATTAGCGAGAGGAATTGGGGTTGAGCGCTCGATCACGCAGCATGCCAAAGCAATTATTGAAGCCGCGGACAAGCGAAAATGGGAGAGCGTGCGGCAGGAACTCGACCGCACGCAAAACAGCGTGCAGACAGCGATGAACGAAGTCCACGATGAGAAGCTTTCCCAACTCGTAAGCTTGGGTGGGTGGCTGCGCGGCACGGAAGTATTGACCTCGGTAGTGACGAAGCGATTCTCACAAGACGGCGCAGAGCTACTTCATCAGCCGGACTTGCTTGCATATTTTCAGACGAGGCTGCAGGCAATGCCCGAATTTAACGTCATGATCATCCGGGAAATTCATGATGCTCTGTTACAAGTCCGACCGATGATCGACGTGGGTAGTGCGCGGATTTCTCCGGAGTCCGTCAAGAAGATCAATGAGATCACGACGCGCCTCGATTACGGGATTGTGACTCGGGAATAGCTGCTTCGATGGATCGCCTCGTCAAAATCTTCCTGCGCACAAGTTGGCTCCTGGCTGCTCTGCTCGCCTTTCACGCGAGCAGCTTTGCTTCAGTTGATGACGCACAATCGTTCGCGCTGCAGGCTGCGGAACCTTACGTAAAAGAAGGCTTTCAAGTGCGCGAAGATTACTGGGGCGGCGATCTCGGAGCGGGTGAGAAAAAAGCCGTGCGACAGCAATTATTCAAAGGAAACGAGTATTGGTTTTGGATGGGGACGGAGGTCGAGCGCGCAAAGGTCTCGGTGCACATTTATGATGCCGAGGGCAAACTCGCCGAGCAACCGGATGGATGGGAAAAGGGGCACTTCGCGGCGGCACACATCATTCCAAAAGCCACCGGCAGTTATTTCATCATCGTGGCGATCGAGGAATCACCGGAAGAACGGACGCATTGGGCGTTGGTTTACGGTTTCCGTTAAGTGCGATTATCGATCTTGCGAAACAGGGAAGGGGGATCTTCAGATCGCCCAGGCGGTTTGGAAACCGCCGCTCCTTGATCTATGACTGAAACACGTACCCTGGAGTTTGAAAGCGCCCGTGCCCTGCAATCGCTCTACGCAAACGATCTGAAGTTGTTGAAAAACCTCGAAGATTCGCTGGGTGTAAAAGTGACGACGCGCGAAGGCTGGGTGAAGCTGGAGGGTGAACCAGCGCAAATTGAGCGGGCCCAGCGTGTTTTCGATGAACTGGAGCGCGCGCGCCAACAGGGCGTGGATATTCACAAGCACGAATTTAGCTACGCATTGAATTCCGTGGCCGAAGCTCGTGACGACAACCTGAGTGATGTCGTGTCGACGAAGATCGTCACTTCGCCACGCAAACCACCGATTGTGGCCCGCTCGGCAGGTCAGCGAAATTATGTCGAGGCGATTCAAAAGCACGACGTCGTCTTCGGAATCGGACCGGCTGGCACCGGTAAAACCTATCTGGCGGTTGCTATGGCCGTGGCGGCGCTGAAAAAAGAGCAGGTTGCGCGCATTATATTGACGCGGCCCGCGGTGGAGGCGGGCGAAGCACTGGGATTTTTACCGGGCGATCTGCAAGAAAAGATCACTCCGTATTTGCGACCACTTTACGACGCCTTGCGCGATATGCTTGAACCCGAGGAGATGGAACGCTTGGTGGCGCGGCAAA
>JALYUC010000083.1 GCA_030853965.1 Verrucomicrobiota bacterium
GTGCGCCGCCGGCGATGTAGCCGGAAGCGAGCAGCACCCCGGGACTTTTGTCGCCTTCCGCGGTCAATTCGATCTCCGACAGATTTTTATGTCGGAACTTTACTTTCAAATAGCGATCGACCAGCCAGCGCATAAATCCTCCGATGAAGATTGGGCTGGATGATGACAATGGCAGATAAACTCCGACCGCGAAAGCGAGCGATGGGATTCCGCTCATTTCCAATACGATCGCAATCATGACCCCAAGCAAAACGAGCGCCCACGGCAATTTGCGGCTCAGAATTCCCTTGATGATGTACGACATCAGGGTTGCTTTCGGTGCGTCGAACTTGGCGACTGAAGATCCATCGGGCCGCGTTCGATGCGTGCCATTGATCCCGGGATCGACCAGATAAACGGCCGAGCCCTGATCGTTCACGAGATAACGCTTCGCCGCGCCTCCTTCGGGATCGAGTCGTTGCCAAACACGGTATGTGTTCTGATCCGAAGCGGACTGCGGCCCCTTTAGCTTTTCGGTCATGCCCAATTGCGACGTGTCATCGACACGCAGATCCGGAGGAAAATTCCGCTCAACTTTGTAGGCAACCTGCCCGTTTTCGCCGACAAGATATTCGCCCGGGTCAAGATTCGCCACCGGCGCGCTGGGACCGACCTTGAGCAAGCGGAAATTGGAATCGTTCGGTTTATTTTTTTCCTCGAACGGTTGCAACGGCACCCCATTTGGCGCTGCGGTTTGAGTTGCGACGGGAGCGAACGTTGTCGGCGGCACGTAAACTTTTGCCGTATCGTTCAATAGTAACAGAATCGGACCGAGCGCGAGGGCGGATGCAAGCGCGCCGCACAAGATCGCAATCTGCTGAAACTTCGGGGTCGAACCGACGAGGAATCCCGTCTTTAGATCCTGCGACGTCGTCCCGCCATTTGACGCCGCGATACAAACGATGCCGCCAATCGACAGTGCGGTGACGAAAAACGGTGGCGTGGTCCAGCCAACGATCAGAAAAACAAGACATGTTAAAAGCAATGTCGCGACGGTCATTCCCGAGATTGGGTTGGAGGATGAACCGATCTCTCCGGTCAATCGCGACGAGACCGTTACGAACAAAAATCCGAATGCGACGATTAGAAATGCGCCGAGCAGATTCCATCGCAGATTTAACTGGGGGACGATCATTATGACGGCGATGATGGCGAGACATCCGCCGATCACCAGCCGCATCGACAAATCCTGGTCGGTACGAGGCGCATTCGCAATGGCGGCGTGACCCCCGCGAAGATCGGCCAGGCCGCCGCGCAAGCCGTGCCAGATCGTCGGCAGCGAACGAAACAAGCTGATGATTCCGCCCGCCGCGACCGCGCCAGCGCCGATGTAGAGCACATAGGCCGCGCGCACGTCGTCCGGACTCATGTCGGCAATCGGCATTGTCCCTGGCGGGACAACGCCAGTCGTGCGTTCGCCGAAGAACTTGATCGCTGGAATCAGAACGAGATATGCGAGAACGCCTCCCGCACACATGATCGACGCGATACGCGGGCCAATGATGTAGCCTACTCCGAGCAGCGCAGGCTCGATCGTCGCCGAGATTGATCCACCTTTGAACGGCGCTCCGAAAAGTTTTTGCGGATCGCTCTTCCACATTTTGAACGCGCCCATCGCCGATTGGTAAAGAAAGCCAATACCGAATCCGGAGAAGATCACTTTGCCACCGCCGGCCGCTTCTTCGTTAACGATCGCAGCATTTGCCGTTGTCGATGTTTTGTCGGCGACTGCGAGCGATTCCTTCGACGCGGCGGCCTTTAACACTTCGGCGCACGCCGTGCCCTCGGGGTATTTGAGCAGGCCGTGTTGATCGACAATCAACGCGCGGCGCAGCGGAATCATCATGAGAATGCCGAGCAATCCTCCGAGGATCGCCACCAGCATGACGCGTGTAATTTCGAGGTCGAAGCCGAGGATCATGATTGCCGGCATGGTCACGCCCAAACCGAAGGCGATCGACTCGCCGGCCGAGCCAGCGGTCTGCACAATGTTGTTTTGCAGGACATTGGCGTCGCGCGCGCCAAATTTCGAGAAGAGCCGGAAGAGCGTGATCGAAATGACCGCGACCGGAATCGAAGCGCTCACGGTCAATCCGACTTTGAGCACAAGATAAAGTGACGAGGCACCGAAGACGATGCCAAGCAGTGTCCCGATGATCAGCGGAAGGGGCGTCAGTTCCGGCAGGCGGACCGACGCAGGAATAAACGGCTTGAAGTTGGCGGCCAACGGATTGGTCGGTTTTGCCCCAACGATGTCGGGATAATCGACAGGCGGATTCGCTTGTTCGACGCTCGCCATTAGCAGAGACCTTCCAGACAACGGGCGCAAAGTGCAAGCTTGTAATCGTGTTCGTAACCGTGCTCGTGGTCGGCGTCGTCGAGATGGATTATGAGCACGAGCAGAGCTTGCAATTGACGCTCTGGCTGATACGAAAGATTGAATGAAGAAGAGCTGGAACTGGTCGCTCTGGGCCGGATTTATTCTCTTCCTCGCTGGGTTCTTGACCTACACCTTCTTTGTTCGGTTTCCGATCACCCGAGATTTTCCGTGGGCGAATTTCTTGCTGTTTTGCGCCGGCGGATTTCTTCTTGGCCGCGGTCTTATCCGAGCGTTTCGAGAATCAGAACTCTATCGGGGTAAAATTTTCGGCTCGATCTTGGCTGTGCTGAGTCTGCTGGTGCTCGGCTTTTTTTCTTACATCGTCTTCTACGAGCTAAAGCAATTGCCTTCGGCGGCAGCCGCACCGCGTGTCGGACAGAGGGCGCCGGATTTCACTTTGCCCGATCAAAACGGCAAGCAGGTTACGCTTGCTGACCTCCTCGCGAGCGCCGGAACTAAGGCCACACTGCTAATTTTCTATCGGGGATTTTGGTGACCATTGTGTAACTCCGAGTTGCGGGGTTTCCAGCAGCGGCTTTCGGACTTTGATGCACGAGGCATCCGCATGCTCGCGATCAGCGTCGATTCACCGGACATCAATCGGCGGCACTCCCAAAAGCTCGGCTTCACCTATCCGTTGCTCTCCGATGAAAAAGCGGAGGTAATTCGCCGTTACGACCTTCTACATCCTGGCGGGGGACCAAAAGGCGCTGATATCGCCCGGCCTGGCGAATTCCTGATTGATCCTACCGGCACGGTGCGGTGGGTGAATTTGACCGAAAGTATCGGGGTTCGGGCGCGACCGGAACAGGTGCTAAAGGCATTCGACCAATTGCAGCATTAACCCGGCAGCGGCACACGATTGACGGCGCTCTGCTGAATTAATAACTTCGGGTCGCGTGCACGCCCAACTGGAACAACTACTCGTTCTTCAAGATCGACAACAGAAGATCAAACAGATCCAGAACGAGATAAAGACATTGCCATTGCAGCGGACAAGCCTCGAGACCCAACTAGCCGCCACCATCGCGAGCGTGGACGCCTTGAAGCAAAAGGGGAGGCAAGTAGAGGTCGATCGCAAGAAGCTCGAGTTGGACGTCGGCACACGCACCGGCAGCATCGCGCGACTGCGCACCCAGCAATATGAAACGCGCAAGAACGATGAATTCCAGGCAATGGGCCACGAAATCGAGCGCTACGAAAACGAAATCCGCAAAATCGAAGATGCGGAACTCGAGCTGATGGTAGAAGCGGACAAGCTCAAGGAACAACTCGGGGTAGAGGAAAAGAAAGCCGCGGCGACAAAAGAATCGATCGCACGTCAACTTGTCGATCTTGAAGAAAAATCGAAGACGCTTGAGTCGCGTTTGCAGGAACTAACGAAAGAGGGCGCGGAATTGTCGACAAAGATCGACGAGGATTTGCTCGATCGCTTCAATCGTCTCTTCGAAAGCAAAGGGGATGCTGCGGTAGTCGCAGTGGAGCATGGGATTTGCACCGGCTGCCATATGAAAGTCACTACCGCGACGGCCATGAACGTGAAGGCCGGCAAAGAGATCGTCAGCTGCGAGCAATGCGGCCGGATCTTATACGACGGCGAGTAATGTGGGAGGGACCTCAGTGTCCCGACGATCGCGGCGCTCCCACATTGGATAATTACACGTTAAATCGAAATGTGATCACGTCGCCGTCGCGCACCTCGTATTCTTTTCCTTCCACGCGCAGCTTGCCGGCATCGCGCGCTTTGGCGAAAGAACCGAGCGCAACGAGGTCATCATGGTGAATGGTTTCGGCCGCGATAAAGCCGCGCTCGAAATCGGAATGAATCACGCCCGCCGCGACCGGCGCTTTGTCGCCAGAATGAATCGTCCAGGCACGCGTCTCCTTTTCACCGGTCGTGAGGAAGGTGCGGAGTCCGAGTAAATGATAAGCCGCGCGAATCAGCTCATGCACCCCGCTGTCTTCCACGCCGAGCCCGCGCAAAAACTCTACCGCTTCGTCCTCGCTAAGATCGACAAGTTCACTTTCGATCTGCGCGCTGATGACAACGGCTTCGGTCCCGAAATGATGCTGCGCATAATCGCGCACAAGATCGACATGTCGCGCTGCCGCGTTGGAACTTTCGCCGGCAGCAATGGCCGCAAGATCGGATTCGGCGACGTTGCACGCAAAGAGAGTGGGCTTTGATGTGAGCAAAAAGAAATCGCGCGCGATTATTTTTTCCTCCGGCGTCAGCGTTGCGGTAATGGCGGGTTTCCCCGCATCGAGGTGTGGGAGTAGTTTCTCGATGATTGCAC
>JALYUC010000100.1 GCA_030853965.1 Verrucomicrobiota bacterium
CCTTACATGATCAATTCATTCAGGTGCATGACAACGTCGAGAGCTTCCGGCGAATTTTGAATTTCGCGCGCGGAACAAAAACGCGAATCATCTACGCTTCCTCGGCTTCGACCTACGGTCCGGCGACCGAAGCGAGTGTCGAATCAAACGGCGCCGCTCCGGCGAACATCTACGCGTTTTCGAAAACGATCATGGACAACATTGCCATGCGCGAGGCAAAGGAGACACCCGACTGGATCATGATCGGTCTGCGCTATTTCAACGTTTACGGGCCACGCGAAGCACACAAAGGCGTACCTGCGAGCATGGTTTATCATCTTTCGAAGCAGATGAAGACAGGACAACGCCCGCGCATTTTCAAGCAGGGCGAACAGAAGCGCGATTTCGTTTATGTAAAAGACATCGTGGAAGGCAGTATTCTCGCGCTCGAAGCATCGAAGAGTGGCATCTACAATCTTGGTTGCGGGCAGGCACGGTCTTTCAACGATCTTGTCGATGTTCTGAACAAATGCCTTGGCACAAAATTGCCTCCGGATTACATCGACAATCCCCACGCGCATTACCAAAACTTTACGCAAGCGGATTTGTCACGCGTGCGCAAAGCGCTCGGCTACGAACCGCGCTACCCGCTCGAAGAAGGCGTCCGCGATTACATGCGCTGGCTGTATCCCGCCTGAGCCAAGTCGTCCAACCGATGAAAGCCAAACGGCTGTCAAGAAGCCCGGAAGAAATCAATGCCGCGCTCGCGGCAAAAAAGGGTCCGGTCTCGAAATTCATCGCGAAAAATTATCGTCACTTCAACGCGGCCGCGCTGCTCGACGCGGCGAAAGGCTACGACGCGCACCTTGCCGCCGGCGGCAAGATGCTGATGACGATCGCCGGCGCACTGTCGACCGCCGAACTCGGCATCTCGCTCGCGGAGATGATCCGCCGCGACAAGGTGCACTTGATCGTCTGCACCGGCGCGAATCTCGAAGAGGATATTTTTAACCTCGTCGCGCACGACCACTACGAGCGAGTGCCGCATTACCGCGAGCTTACGCCAGGGGACGAGCACCAACTGCTCGTCCGACATATGAATCGCGTGACCGACACGTGCATCCCGGAGATGGAGGCGATGCGGCGGATCGAGAAGGCCGTGCTCGAAGAATGGATTGCAGCTGATCGCGCTGGAGAGCGTTATTTCCCGCACGAGTTCATGTATAAGATTCTTCGTAGCGGGAAACTGAAGAAGAGCTACCAGATCGATCCGAAGAATTCCTGGATCGTGGCGGCGTGCGAAAAAAATCTGCCGATCGTCGTGCCGGGTTGGGAGGATGCGACGCTCGGCAACATGTTTGCGGCCGCTGTGATGCGCCGCGACGTCAGGAACGTGCACACCGTGCGCACCGGCATTGAATACATGACGTGGCTCGCAGACTATTACACCAAGAACGCGAAGCGGCTGCGCAACCGACAGGGCTCAATCGGGTTTTTCCAAATCGGTGGCGGCATCGCCGGCGATTTCCCCATTTGCGTCGTCCCGATGCTGCATCAGGACCTCGAACGCACCGGCGTGCCGCTTTGGGGTTATTTCTGTCAGATCAGCGATTCGACTACCAGCTACGGCAGTTACTCCGGCGCCGTGCCGAACGAGAAGATCACCTGGGGGAAGCTCGCGGCTTCGACACCGAAGTTCGTGATCGAAAGCGACGCGACGATTTGCGCACCCTTGATCTTCGCGTGGGTGCTCGGGCAATAAAGCGCTAGCCTTCCCAGAAAAATTTCGTGGGACGATCGATTTCAGGCGGCAAACTTTTATGCACGGGACAATTGAGCGCCGTCTGCTCGAGAACTTGTCGATGCGGCGAATTCGGCGGCAGCGGAATATGAACCTCTTGCGGAAGCGCCACGATTCGCCGCGGCGCATCTCTCGACATCTCCTTCTGCACGGCCACGCGCATTCCGCGAAGATCGACACCGAGCTCTTCCGCTTTGATTCCCATAGTCGTGCTAATGCAGGTGCCGAGCGCGGTCGCAACCAGATCGGTTGGCGAAAACGCTTCACCTTTGCCTTTGTTATCAGCCGGCGCATCGGTCGCGAT
>JALYUC010000129.1 GCA_030853965.1 Verrucomicrobiota bacterium
ATCGTGCACTCGAATGCGATCTAGCATTCCATAGGCACGCGATTAGACCCACAAAGGCGATCAGCCAAATCGCCCAGTTGGATCCAATTACACCTCCGATCGCATAACCGAAGACCTCCGTACCGAGGGGGATCGAGACGCGGCTACCATACTCGCGCGCATACTGGATTGCCCAGAACCAGAATTTTCCGAAGACACCGGCATGCCACAAAAGCAGGCATGTAACGCCCAGTGGCGCGACGGCGCCGCAGGTAAACGCGGCGATGTGAATCGCCATCTTGCTGAAACCAAGCTTCGCGCGCCAATCACAAACAAGAAGGAAAATCGCGCCAAAAAGGACAAAGACCGCACCAGGCTGCTTCATCAGCACTCCGACGCCAAACAAGATTCCGCTCAAAAATATTTTGATAGTCGATTGTCGATCCAACGCGTCCAGCAGGAGCCACACGCCGGCAAGAACCGGTAACACGACAAAATGCGTCGCGTGACCGGCGAATCCGAGAACCGCCGGACTGACCGAGAGAATCGCGTAAGCTGTCGCAGCGGCGAGCCCCGCGGTTGTGTCAAACAGCCGCCGTCCCAAGAGAAAAACCAGCGCGACGGTCGCTGCATTCACGATCAACAAACCAAAGTGTATTCCGATACTCGTTTGGCCGAAGATCGACATGATCAGTGCGTAGGCGGCGTAAGTCCCCGGGAACTTCATGTTATAGGCCAGCTTGTAGGGGGGAATGCCCTGCAGCATGAGTTGACCGGCGTAAGCGTATTCGCCTTCATCGCGCTCAAGCGGGATGCCGAGCAAACGAATCCGGACCCCCGCGACGACCGCCAGCATCGCCGCGAACAACATCCACCAGGCGATGCGCAAAATTCTCTCGCTCGTATTTCTCTCTGAATTCAAGCGACTATTTTATGGCGCGGTTAACTTCGGGAAAAGGCGTCCGGCGCCGCGGATTTTTGCCCAGCGATATTCGAGCGCGGTAGCGATACAACCGAGGCCGTAACGCACGCTTCTACGAAAATTGATCGAGGAGGCCTCAGGCAAATATCTCGCCGGGCAAGTAACTTCCCCAATCGCACAGCCGAACCAATGCACTTGGGCGAGAACCTGATTGTCGAAGACGAAGTCATCCGAATTTGAAGACACGGGAATTCGCTCAAGCAGCTCGCGGCGGAAAGCTCGATAACCGGTGTGATATTCCGAGAGCTTGGCGCCAAGCAAAAGATTCTCCGCCAACGTCAGGATGCGATTTGCCAGGTATTTCCATAGAGGCATTCCACCACGTAATGCGCCCCCGCCGAGAATTCGTGAAGCCAATACGCAAGGATACAGACCGCTCGCCACCAGCGATGCCATCGCCGGAAGCAATTGCGGCGTGTACTGATAATCGGGGTGGATCATGATGACGATGTCGGCCGCGGCGGCGAGCGCGAGACGATAGCAGGTCTTTTGATTAGCACCGTAGCCGCGATTTTGAGGGTGTACCTCCACTTGCACCCGATCCAGTGTGCGCGCGATCGCCGCCGTTTCATCGTCGCTGGCGTCGTCCACCACGATGACAAGATCGACAATCCCCTGTGCCATCACTTCGTCATAAGTTCGACGCAGCGTGCGCGCTGCGTTGTAAGCGGGCATCACCACCACAATTTTTTGACCATTAAGCATTGCCTCTGAGAATCGGTCCGAAACTATAAGAACTGCGCCAAAGCGATTGTCGATCTTCGAGTTGAATTGGCCCGGTCGCTCGGCAGTTTTTTGACCCCATGACCATTTTTCACGATCCGCGTTGCATTGAGTATTCCGCGCCCGGTCATCCGGAGCGGCCGGCGCGAATCACTGCCACCGTTCCGCTGCTGAAAGATCGACATGGCGATTGGGAATGGCGCGAGCCGAGTTCTGCGACCCAGGAGGAATTAGCGCGCGGGCATTCGCGCGAGCATCTCGCGCACGTCGCTAATCCCCGCCAAGACTTTGACGGCGATACGCCCGCTCACCCTGACATCGACAAATACGCCCGGTCATCCGCCGGCGCGGCGATTGAAACAGCTCGCGCGGCATTGAAGGGCAAACCCACGTTCAGCTTGATGCGACCGCCGGGGCATCATGCAACGCGCGACCGCGCGATGGGTTTTTGTTACTTTAGCAATATTGCTATCGCTGCTCTGGATGCGCTGGATAACGGCGCCGAGCGGGTAGCCATATGGGATTTCGATGCGCATCACGGCAACGGCACGGAAGAAATCGTGGCGCATAATCCGGGAATTGCGTTTGCCTCCATCCATCAGTTTCCGGCTTATCCGGGTACCGGCGCAAAGTCATTTGCTAACATCGACAATTACCCGATTACTCCGGACACCGCGCGAAGCCAGCATGTCGATGTTGCAGAGCGTGCGCTGCAAAAGCTGTTGAAGTTCAAGCCAAGTCTGCTGCTTATCTCCGCCGGTTTCGATGCCTACTCGGGAGATCCGCTCGTGCAGATGACTCTCGAACAGGAAGACTTCGCGACCTTCGGCACGTGGTTGCGCAAGATCGACATCCCCACCGCGGCAATTCTCGAAGGCGGTTACAGCGATGATTTACCAGAGCTGATCGACGCGTTTCTGGCTTCCTGGATCTCTTAAGCAGGCTTGTTTTGCAAAATCGCTTCTATGCGCTGCATCACGCCGTCGTCGAGTTGATCGACCAGTTCGCCAGCTTTCATATTTTCTCTCACCTGCTCCGGTTTGGACGCTCCGGTAATGACGGTGCTGACATTTGAATTTTTCAAACACCAGGCGAGCCCGAGCCGCGGCAATGTCGTGCCCAAATTCTTTGCCACTTCAGCGAGTTGTTTCACCTTCGCCAGCCGGCTGCGCGCTTCCTCACTTTTGAATTGCTCGCGTAACCAGTCGTAGTCCGGCAATGAGATGCGCGTGCCTCCCGGATCGCCGGAGTTATATTTGCCCGTCAACAGGCCCGAAGCGAGTGGCGACCAAATCGTGGTACCAAGTCCGATTTCGCGGTAAAGCGGCGCGAGAGTGCGCTCGACATTTTCGCGATGAAACATGTTGTATTGCGGTTGCTCCATCGTCGGCGGGACCAGCCGCAGTTCGCGCGCGATACGATACGCTTCCATGATCGACTCCGCGCTCCATTCCGACGTGCCCCAGTAAAGCACCTTCCCCTGCGCGATGAGATCGCCCATCGCACGAACGGTTTCTTCAATGGGCGTATTCGGATCGGCCCGATGACAAAAATAAAGATCGAGGTAGTCGACCTGGAGCCGGCGCAGCGCGGCGTGACATGCTTCGATCACGTGTTTGCGACTGAGCCCTTCCTGATTCGGCAGATCGCCACCCCAAAAAACTTTGCTCGAAACGACGAAGGTATCCCGGGGCCATCCCTTTCGTTTCAGAATGTCGCCCATCACAATCTCTGCCTTGCCGTCGGCATAGGCCTCGGCGTTATCAAAAAAATTGACGCCCGAGTCGTAAGCGATTGTCATCAACCTCTCCGCCATTTTGCTGTCGATCTGCTGGGCAAACGTCACCCAAGCGCCGAAAGATAGTTCGCTGACCTGCAATCCAGATTTTCCGAGCCGTCGATATTTCATATTAAGACGAAGAGAATCGGGCTGGCGGGATTTGAACCCACGACCTCTTGAACCCCATTCAAGCGTTCTACCAAGCTGAACTACAGCCCGCGCGAGCGATTACTCTTTGTCACTTCTTCGTCTCAGGCAAACGTTTCCACGCCGAAGATAATTTTGCGACGGTCATAGACCGCCGCTACAGAAGAACATGCTGAGCGCCGGAATCGTGGGTCTGCCAAACGTTGGCAAATCGACGTTGTTCAATGCCATCACGCGCACGCACAAGGCGCCGGCCGAAAATTATCCCTTTTGCACGATTGAACCCAACGTCGGGATCGTGACCGTGCCCGATCTGCGCCTCACGAAATTGGCGGAGATTTCGAAGTCGCAAAAAATTACCGCCACCGCGATTGAGTTTGTCGATATCGCCGGTCTGGTGAAGGGCGCTAGCACCGGCGAAGGGCTGGGCAATCAATTCCTCAGTCATATTCGCGAAGTCGACGCCATCGTGCAGGTCGTGCGCTGTTTTGAAAGCAGCGACATCCATCACGTGAGTGGCACGATCGATCCCATTCGCGACATCGAAGTGATCAACACCGAACTGGTGCTGGCCGATCTGGCCTCTTTACAAAAACGTCACGACCGCTTGCAGAAGGAAGTCCGCGCCAGCTCGAAGACGGCGAAAATTGAGAGCGCGATTATTGAGAAACTCCTTCCACACCTCGATGCGGGGAAACCGGCTATTACCGCAACGTTGACGCCGGAGGAGAAAATCATCGCGCGCGATTTCTATTTACTCACATCCAAGCCGACGCTGTTCGCGTGCAACGTTGCCGAGTCCGATCTCGCTACGATTGCAAAAGGCGAAAAGGGGAACGCGGCGGCCCGACATGTCG
>JALYUC010000157.1 GCA_030853965.1 Verrucomicrobiota bacterium
CATGTAGATCGAACAAGTTCGAGAAAGTGAATTGCTTCGATTTGGTCGTGCCCGCGCCCGGTCCTTCCGTCCTGGAACGTGTAACTCCGTTTGGACTGAATGTGAGGTGGGTCGCGATCTTTTTGCCTCGTGTCGTCTCGGTTTGATTCGTTTCTATCGGCCGCAACGTGTGCGCATCGGCCAGCGCGCGGTGGGTTACGTCAAACCTCCACAAGGCGCGGACCAATCCGACAGTTCGCCCGGTGCCCTGCAGTTCGAAGCGATGTTCAGACGGCTTTGTGAAATGCGCCTCGCATGTCCCCGCTGTGAATCCGCTCCACCCGAAATTATAAGTGGCGCGGAGCGGTCGAGGGTCCGGAAACTTACCGGGAGGATCTTTACTTAGCGTCGCCTGCCAGTCCGCTGCAATTGCGCTAAAGGAGGAATTGAAAAGGCAGGCTAGGAAAATGCCGAGCCGGGAAGAAGATGGAAATCTTCGCAACGCGCCCAAGATTACGTAATTGGCTTTCGTCACCGGTACAAAAAAACACACGCGAGTTTCGCCCGCGTGTGTTTCTGACAATCGAAGATAAAACTTAAGGTTTCGTAACTTTCGCCGGACTCACGGTCGCGGAAGGAAGCGGCGCCGATGTTTTCTCGGTGCTCACGCTTGAGGTGCGCCCTGGCTTGTTAAGGACGGTGATGACGTCGCTGGTGAAGTCGACATTGTCACGGGAATACATAAGCAGCGGCACGCCATTCAAGCTCATACCGGATTTGTCGAAGACGAGATCGAGGCTGTTTGCCCTCACTTTCTCCATAACGATCTCCGTGATCTCTTTCACGATACCCTCGCGCATACGCAAGGCTTGTTCCTGCAATTGACGCTCGCGCGTTTGCCGGAACTCGTTGATCTCGCGTTCCATGTTTTTGATATTAGCGATCTTGTCGTCACGCTCTTTCGCCATTTTCGTCTTGGCGTCCGCACTCAAGGCCGAGGAATCAAGCTGCTTGTTTAGATTGTTGATCTCGTCGAGCGCCTTTTTGTAGGCGTCCGCGCGGTCGTCATATTCTTTTTTAGCGGCGTTTTTGGCTTCGTTAATCTTCGCCTCCGCATCTTTGGTTTTGTTAAATTCCTTGAACGCGCGGTTCATATCGACGGTGCCGATTTTCATTGTGCCCTGGGCAAAAGCCGCGCAAGGGAGCGCGAGCATTGAGCCAAGGACAATAGTCAGAAGCTTTTTCATAAGAGGAAGGAGACAGTTGGTTGGAACCGAGCAGTTGTCAATCGTTCAAAATTGATAACCGACGTTGAAGTTAAAATGCCCACTGCTGGAGCGCCCATCTTTCTGAATTGGGATGCCGTAATCCACTCGCAGCGGCCCGATGGGCAAGTCGAGACGCAGGCCGACACCGACGTCTGAGGCCACGTGGTTGGTTCCGAAATCGTAAGGGTCGGCATTGACGAAACCGGTGTCGTAGAACACCGCGCCGCGCGCCTTTTCGATGATGGGGAACGTTAATTCCACTGTAGCGCGTGCCATGGACTGTCCGCCGAGCGGTTCGCCACGTTTGTCTCTCGGGCCCACGTCGCGGAAGGCGAAACCACGGAGGTTGTTCGATCCGCCGAGATAGAGGCGATCGAATATCGGCACGGAGGGAATTTCTTCCAGTATGGGTATTGGCTTGCCGGTGACCGGATCGATCAAAGGATCGCCGTTCGCATCCTTCTCAACCTTGCCGGTGTCGATGATGCGCGTCTCCGGTCCGTCCCACACATCGACTACGGCCGCTTCCGCGTTGAACAACAGGATCAGGTCCTTCGGGAGATGGAAGTATTGAGATGCCTCCAAATCCCCACCATAAATTTGAACATCGCCGCCCAGGAAACCGCCTGAGACGTAAGGCGACAGGGAGATTCGCTGGCCACGCCTTGTGAGCAAAGGATTATCGCGCCGGTCGAAGACCAGACTGCTGAGCACGGTGCTCTTTACCGTCGAGCCCTCTTGGGAGCGGAGCTGCGGTGACACGCCGGCGCTCACGTTGAAGATGTCGATGTCCTCCAACCGATAGCCCAGAGTCATGTAGGTATACGCAAAGAGGGGCTTGCGCAGCTCGAGCGCGATACCGTAATTCCGCTGGTCGTAGACCGAGCTCAAGTAGTTTGCCTCGTTAAAAAAGAACTGGCCACCAAGCGACAAATGCCGATCGAGAAAGTAAGGTTCTGTCAGCGCTATGATAAAATCTTTCCGCTGCGTGCCGCCCTGAATGCGCACTCTAAACTTCTGCCCGGCGCCGGTGAATCCGGGCCAATTCATCAGGTCGAAATTCCCTTGGGTGAGTTCCGCGAAGACAATCAGTGAGTCGATCGTGCTGAAACCGCCGCCAAAACTGAGAGCCCCAGTGCGCTTCTCCTCGACCTGAACGACCAGGTCTTTGCGCCCCGGCACGCCCGTGTCGTCCGGGTAGGCGTCGACTTTCGCAAAATAACCGAGGTTTTCGAGACGCTTCTTCGTCACCTCCACCCGCACCGTGTCAAAGACATCACCCGGCTTGATGAGCACTTCACGGCGAATCACCTTATCTTTCGTTCGCGTGTTTCCGACAATGTTGATTCGTTGGACAAACGACCGAGTGCCCTCCTCAATCTTGTAATGCACGTCGATCCGTCCCGGACCGGACGGCTTGCCTTGCGGCACCACCAGAAGATCGACGTACCCACCCATGCCATAGGCGTCCGCGATTGCCTTCGCATCGTCGTGCAATTGTTTAGGCGAATAGACATCGCCTTCTTTCATCTTGATGACCTTGCGAATTTTCTCTTCGTTCGTGACCTTGTAGCCCGAGAAAGAGAGTGAACCGAGGTGATATTGCGGGCCTTCCATCACCGCGATCGTGATGATCATCGGGCCTTTCTCGCGTTCCTTGCGGACATCTCTCACCTCCACGTCGATGTAGCCGTGATTCTGATAAAATTCTTTAATGCTGCCGAGATCCTGCTGTAGCTGTACCTCATCCAGCCGGCCAGATTTGTCGATGAACGCGATCAGCGTCTTGCCGCGCGTTTTCATTTGTTTGCGCAGCACCTTCTCGCTGAAGTGCGCGTTGCCCTCAAAACGGACGCGGCGGACCGCCCCCTTTACGCCTTCGTCGACCGTGTAAACCACGCGTGCCGTTCCGCGTTTTTCCTCAATTGGATCGATCCGAAATTGGACGGTGATGTCGTTGAACCCGCGGCCTCGGTACATGTCGATAATTTTCTGGCGTCCCTTTTCCAAAGCCTCTTCGTTCACCGGCTGATTGATCTTGATTTCAATCTCCTTGCGTAGCCTTTTCGCGCTCACCTTCTGCGCGCCATCGATCATGATCTCGCGCACCACCGCACGCGTTTGCACGGCCACAATAACTTTCACGCCATCGCCTTCCGGTTGCGCGAAGATCCGGACGTTCCGGATCGCGCCGGTCGTGTAGAGCTGGCGGATGTCCTGCTCGACCACCTGGTCCGAATACGGCTGGCCAACGATGGTTCGCATTTGCGCCAGAATGCGCTCTTTGCTCACCGTGGCCGGCCCCGAGTATTCTACATCAATGGAACGAACAATTGGCGGACCCTGGGCATCAGCCGGCGCGAGGCCGAGCATAATGCCGGCGAGCGTAAGCAAAGTTGCCATCGCTCGGGGGCAAAAGGGTCCGTGAATGTATCTCATAACTGAAGATGCCAAATCCCGCGCGGGCGACCCACGCGGGACAGGCGGCTATATCGGGAATAAGGGTGCCAAGGTCAAGACGGGAATTTTACGGCGCGCCAGGAGGTTTGTTCATAGACAATCCCTGGGGCGTTCAGTTCAATAGTTCGTACCAGTTGTTTCGCCGCCGCGGCTCATAACCGGCATCGCGGATTAAAGATTCAATTTGCGCGGCATTCAGTCGGAACGTGGTGCCCGCGCTGCTCACCACATTTTCCTCCATCATAACCGAGCCGAAATCGTTTGCGCCATATTTCAACGCGACTTGGCCGATAGCCGGTCCCTGTGTCACCCACGAGCTTTGCACGTTCTCGATGTTATCCAGGAAAATTCGCGACAGCGCTTGCGTACGCAAATACTCGGACACACCGGTCGGATGCTTGATTTTCAAAACGGTGTGCTGCGGCTGAAACGTCCAGCAAATGAAAGCCGTGAAACCGCCGCTTCGGTCTTGCTGATCGCGGATGCGCTGCAAATGTTCGATGCGATCGTCGATCGTTTCGACGTGACCGAACATCATCGTCGCGCTGGATTTCAAACCGAGTTCATGCGCGACCTGCATGACCTCCAGCCAACCGTCGCTGTCGATCTTAAGCGGCGAGATTTTTTTTCGCACGCGATCAACCAGGATCTCGCCGCCACCTCCTGGAATGGAACCGAGGCCCGCTTTTCTAAATTCCGAGATCACATCGCGCAGCGGCATCCGAAACGTTTCGGCAAAATGCTGAAATTCCGGCGGACTGAATCCATGGATGTTGATGTGGGGATATTTTTCGCGGATGTGATGCAAAAGATCGAGATACCACTTGAACGGTAACTTCGGATGATGACCGCCCTGCATTAGGATTTGAACACCGCCGGCGGCGGAAAGTTCGTCGAGTTTTTGATCGATCTGCTCGAACGACAGCACGTAGTGATCTTCGTCCTTCTCGGTCCGATAGAACGCGCAGAACTTGCAGTACACATTGCAGACGTTGGTGTAATTGATGTTTCGATCGACAATGTAAGTCACGAGCTCACGTCCGCGTCCGTCGTACGATTTTGCTTTCGCCAGGTCGCGACGGACATTTGCCAGCGCGCCCAGCTCCTCCAGCGGCCACCGGTACAGTTCGAGCGCGTCGTCAGGCGAAATCCTTTCACCCGCCATAACTTTCTCCGTTAACGCATCCCGATTCAGTGAAACCATCTCTTTGCATTTTATATGACGCCGCCCTGCGTTGCACGTAGATCATTTTAATGAAGCGCGTGGCCATAGTTGGCGCGGGTGTCTCAGGTCTGACTTGCGCCGTGGTTTTTGCGGAGCGCGGATATCGCGTGTCTATTTTCGCGGAAGAAATAGGACAAAACACGACGTCCGCTGCTGCGGGAGCGATTTGGTATCCGTACGATGCTGAACCGGTCGATGCGGTCATCGCTTGGGCGCTCGAGACCTATAAAGTACTTGTCGATCTTAGCCGCGACCGACGCAGCGGAGTCAAAATGATTCAACTGCGCACATTTTTGCGCGCCGGCGAAATTCAAATTCCGGAATGGGCTCCGGCACTTGGCGCTCGATCGCTAAAAAACGGCGAACTATTGCCGGCGTTCAAAAGCGGTTTTGTGCTGAGCGTTCCATTGATGGACACGACCATCTATCTCGATTATCTCGCGAAACGGTTGGTCGATGCTGGCGGCGAGATCAATGGAAACGTGCGCTTCGGAAAACTCGAAGATGTCGATCCAACATTTGACTTAATCGTCAATTGTTCCGGCATCGGCGCGCGCGAGTTGGTTAACGATGTCGATCTTGAGTCGCATCGCGGACAAGTGGCGATTGTCCCGAAGGTCGACATCTCATCCGCGATCGTTTGCGATTACGACCCGCTCATGTACGCGATTCCGCGCGCTAACGATTGCCTTTTCGGCGGCACAAACGATCTCAGCGACAATCGCGCTGTCGATCCAACAACGACTGCGCGCATTGTCGCCGAGTGCAGTCGCGTTTTAAACGTCGAGCCGCCAAAAGTCGTGGAGGAACGCGTCGGCCTTCGCCCATTTCGCAAGTCGGGAGTTTGCCTCCGGGCGGACCGTTTGCGCGACGGCCGCGCCGTCATTCACGATTACGGTCACGGTGGTTCCGGCTTTACTTTGTCGTGGGGCTGCGCCGAACAGGTTTGGCGTCTTCGCTCCACCCTTCACGATATTGCGGCAGATCGTCGGTAATTTCGTCCCAGGCGGCGCGGTCGTCGACGTAAGTGTGAAATTGCGGCCGGATTTCCGGATCATCATCAAGCGCGCCCATCCGAATCGATACTTGATCGCCGTCCGGCCAATCGCCGCCGAATAAACTCGAGCCGCAATTCGCGCAGAATGCTTTCACTGCGCCCTCGCCTTTGCCATAAACTTTGATCGACTCTTGGCCTTGCCGCAGGCGAAACTGTTTTTTCCAAACCCGCGCCTGCGTGCAGACAGCGGTGCCGGAATGTTTGCGGCAGCGATCGCAATGACAGTGGCCTGCCCGAATAAACGGGAGATCAACCTCAAACTGGACGTTGCCGCAAAGGCAACTACCCCGAATGCTTTTGGGCATGACCAGATTCTAGCGTTGGCACATTCTACCAACGAAATGCCAACACGTTGAAGATATGTTCTAAGTCAGCGCGATCGCTTGAAAGGAACTGACGACGTCGTCCGGGCCTTTCTCAGTGAAGAAGCTTTCGTAATAACCGGGGCCGAGGTCCCATGAAGGTCCTTTGTAGTACTCATCGCGATAAAAACGCCAGATACCACTCACAACGATAAGCGAGCTAATCCGGTCGTTCCAAAAATCGCCGATGAAATGAAAACTCAAATGCGTACGTGCGTAGGCGCCTTTGAAACAGACGTGGTCGTATACCACCAACTCCGGCAGGCGAATTATGTCTGTGGAAGGTTTCGTTTGTTCCTTGCCGGCCGCCGAGGGCCGATAGCCGAGCGAACCCAGCGTCCATTTTGTATCTATGACAGCGCCGTTATCCGGCGACAATTCAGTTTTCGGTATTTGTCTCATAAGCAGGAAATGTTGGATGTCGATCTTGTACGAACAGCTGCGCCGCTGTCGAGCCGAGAAATTAACCGCGGATTACGCGGATTTAAACGGATGCGGCACAAGACCTTTCCTTTGGAAATTATCCGCGATATCCGCGTAATCCGCGGTTCTGCCTTGAATCAGATTTGGTGCTCGCGGTTATCGGAACGCAGGCGAATCGTTTTGTTTAGTAAATCGTGATTAGCGCGGATGAAGCGGACGGTTTTGCTTTTCGCCCGCATCAAGATCGAGTGCGTCACTGCAGTCGCCCCTTTCGATTTTACCCCGCGCAACAGCGCGCTATCGCTGATCCCAGTAGCGCAGAAAACAATGTTCTTGCCATTGGCAAGATCGTCGGCCGAGAAGACGCGCTCGAGCTCTTTCTCGCATCCTTCCGCAATTAACTTTTTGCGTTCTTTGTCGTCGCGCGGCCACATTTTGCATTGCATGTCGCCGCCGAGGCATTTGATTCCCGCGGCTGCAAGCACGGCCTCGGGCGAACCGCCGATGCCCATATAAAGATCGACATCGCTCTCTGGCAACGATGGTGCCATGGCGGCCGCAATATCGCCGTCGCCGATCATGCGCAGTGAGGCCCCGGCCCCGCGAATTTGTTCGACGATTTCCTTGTGTCGCGGTCGGTCGAGCATCATGACCACGACGTCTTGCACGCGTTTGTCCACGGCGCGCGCAACAATCGCCAGCGTCTCCGGAATTGGCGCATCGATATTGAGCGAGTCACCGCGCTTCTGCATGTATTGGATCACCGGTGGGCCGTAGGCCAGCTTCGACATGTAAAAGGAAGGCACATCGCGCAGCGCGACCTTTTCTCCTTCTTGCGGACTCGCCGCCGCAATACAACTAATTGAGTTCGGTGCCCCTTTGGAAATGTTGGTGGTGCCGTCGATTGGATCAATTGCGATATCGAACTGGGGCGCGCCAGGCAGCCACGTGCCCAGTTGTTCGCCTTTAAAAATTCCGGGCGCATCGTCTTTGATCCCTTCCCCGATCACGACTTCGCCGCAAATGTTCATCAGATCGAACATTCCGCGCATTGCGTCGCAGGCCGCAGCATCGGCTTGCTCTTTGTCGCCACGGCCCAGCCAGCGGAGCGAATTCAGCGCCGCCGCCTCGGTCGCGCGCACGAAATCAAACTCTATGATACGCTCGATGTCGTAATAATTCTGTTTCGGTAAACGCGGCATGCGAGCAGTGATTTTCACGCAGGGCTTCGCAGATGACAACCCGCTATTCAACCGCTTAGGTAGGGGCGATTGACCTCAATCGCCTTGTTCCGGGGTGTAAACGCGCGCGAGCCAAGGCGATTCGGTGAATCGCCCCTACCTGTGAAGAGCGATTGGTGCTTGCGACTAGCGCGCGAGGATGACATTCCAGCGCTCGAAACATTAATCCCGCTTTCCGTGCGCGGGTTGCAATCTTCTTATTACTCGTCTGCGCAGATGGATAGCGCGCTCGGTTCCGTTTTCGGTATTGATCGGCAACTGATTCGTGACGGGACTTATTTTGTCATCGAGCATGACGGCGCACTTATTGCCTGCGGTGGGTGGAGCAAACGCAAAACACTTTTCGGAAGCGACCATCAAACGAATCGGGATGATGCCGAATTGGATCCCGCACAGGATTCGGCACGCATTCGTGCGTTCTTTGTTCATCCGGATTGGGGACGTCGCGGACTGGGCCGCGCGATTCTGGACGAATGCGAGAAGGCGATTCGCGCCGCAGGGTTTCGTTCCATTGAGCTCGCCGCGACATTGCCGGGCGTACCGTTCTATGCCGCGTTCGGTTATCTTTCCGGCGAACGAAGCGACGTTCCGCTGCCAAACGGTTTGAGTTTAGGAATCGTGCGGATGACGAAAAAACTGTAGCCGCCTCGCTCTGTCGAGGCGCAGCACGGCGACTGAGCGCCGTGACTACAACTCCGGCGGCACAGTCGATCCGATGCCTTCCGGCGGAATAATCTCCGGCTGTTGTGGAATAGATGTCGATCTCGCCACAGGACGAGTCCGTCCGACTGGCGGACTTGCGAGCGTTGGCGGCTGTTCCAGCCGCGTCGACAAGAACATGGCGGTGAAAAGCAAAGCGCCGGCGAGATAGTAGGGCGCGCCGGGGACATGAAATGAATGTTTCGGATCGATGAACCAACTGAACACTTGTGAAAACAACACCGGCCCTATGATAAAAGTAATGGAACGCAGGCTGCCGAGTGCTCCTTGCAGCTCGCCTTGTTCTCGTTCGCTCACCCTATGCGTCATCATGCTTTGCGCCGCTGGCATGGACATGTTCCACAAGGAGATGATCGGAACTGAAGCCATGTAGACTGCGCCGCTTCGAGCGAGACCGGCGATGAACATACCGGTCGCGCCAAAAAATTGGCCAGTGTAAAGCGTGCGGCGTTCGCCGAAACGTTTCACCATTCGACCGGTTAGGCCGGCAGAGATTACGGCAGTGCAAACGCCGACGATCATGAGCGAGATGCCGATGGTCAATTGATCCCAAGCGTAACGATAGATGGCGTAAAGCGCCCAGACGCTGAACGCATTGTGCGCGAGATATGCGAGAAACTGAATGGTCGCGAGTCGCCAAAGATCCGGATGCGAGCGCAGCAAGACGAGCGACCCGACCGGATTTGCGCGGCGCAGCGCAAATTCTTTGCGTTTTTCCGGTGCAAGCGATTCCGGCACGAAAAAATATCCCCACACCCAGTTCGCCAGGCTGAGACCGGCTGCAACCCAGAAGGCCAGTCGCGGATTGAAATTGCTCAGCAAACCACCGAGGGCAGGTCCAAAAGCGAAGCCGACGCCAAACGCGACTCCGATCAGGCCGAAAGCCGCGGCGCGTTTTTCTTTCGGCGTCACGTCGGCGATGTAAGCCATCGCCGTTGGAATGCTCGAGGTCGTGATGCCGGAAATGATTCGGCCGAGAAAAAGCCACCCGATTGTTGGCGCAAGAGCCATGACCACGTAGTCGAGACCGAGGCCCAGATTGGAGAGCAGGATGATTGGCCGCCGGCCAAATCGATCGGACAACACCCCGAGCACGGGCGAGCAGAAAAATTGCATCAACGCAAACACCAGAGCGAACCAACCGTTCCAATCGGCGGCGTTGGTCATGATGCCGCCGAGAAAATCGAGAATCAGTTTGGGCAAAACCGGGATGATCAATCCCATGGCCAGAACGTCCAGGGTGACCGTGACCAGAATAAAAACGACTGCAGCCTGCCGAGACTTCACAAGGCAAGTTGTAGCGGCGGCTGTCTCAGCCGCAAAGTCAGAAACCTGCGCACTATTTTTCCGGGGAGCACAGGCCGCTGGCCTGTTCATTTCGGCGGCTCGCCGAAATGCTGTCT
>JALYUC010000168.1 GCA_030853965.1 Verrucomicrobiota bacterium
ATGTAAGCGTGAGCGCAATCTGGCTGATGACGAGCCAATCCCGCGTCCGTTTCGCGGATGGCGCTTCGCCGCTTCCTTGCGAGCCGGCTTTCAGCGCGAGTTGCACGTCGGCCCGCGACGTTTGCCAGGCCGGCCAGGATCCGAACAGAACGGACGTGATCGAAGCGATAACAAAAGTGAATATAAGAACCGGCAGATTGAACGAGATCTCGCGGAATCGCGAAACATCTTGCGGAGCGAGAACGACCAATGCGTCGCGCGCCCAAAGCGCGATGAAAAATCCGAGTGTTCCGCCGAGGAGCGCGATGACGAAGCTCTCAATCAGAAGTTGCCGAATGATTTGAGCGCGGCTCGCTCCCACCGCGGTACGAATGGCGAATTCCCTCGCGCGCGCGGCCCCGCGCGCCGCGAAAAGATTGGCGAGATTCGCGCAGGCGATCAGCAGAACCAAAGCGACCGCGCCTAACAACAGCGCGAGATTGGTGCGATATTTACCGACAAGATTTTCCAGCAGCGGCGTGACGACGACGCCGACCTTGGCGTTGGTTTCGGGATATGTTTTTTCAAGTCGCGCCGCGATCGTCCTCATTTCGCTGCGCGCAAGATCGACAGTCACACCTGGTTTCAACCGTCCCCAGACGAACATCATGGGATGATACGCGCGATTGAGCCACGCCGGGTTGTTGCTGCGTCGCATCAACGAAAGCCACACATCGGTGTCCTGCGGCGAGGTCATCTGCGGAGGCATTACGCCGATGACAGTGAAACGCGAGTCGTGAAGTGTGATCGATTGGCCGAGCACTTCCGGTGAACGGTTAAACGCGCGTTGCCAAAGGCGATCGCTGATCACCGCCACCGGTGGCGCGCCGACTTTGTCTTCGTCTTCGCTAAAAGTTCGGCCGAGCTGGGGCGCAAGACCGATGACGTTAAAAAAATTCCGCGTAACCGAATTGCAGGAAACGCGCTCTGCTTCGCGTCCCGGAATGCCGCTGAGATTGCGCGACTCTTTGTGGGTGCAGGCGAGATGTTCGAAAGTTTTGGTGTCCGTTCTCCAGTCAAAGTAATCGGGTAGCGCGACGGCAGAATCCTGGCCGGGCCCGGACGACTCATTCAACACCATGATGCGATCGGCATTCGGATAAGGAAGCGGTCGTAGAAGGACCGCATTGACGACACTGAAAATTGCAGTATTCGCGCCGATGCCGAGCGCCAGCGTTAAGACTGCGATGATCGTGAAGCCCGGCTGCTTCTTCAACATCCGCAAGGCGTATCGCAAATCCGGCATGGAATTATTCTGGAGCCGGTCAGAGCCGACAGGAACAACTTTGCGAGGATTAGCTCTGCGAAACGACTGGAGCGCTTTTTGTGTTGCACGCGATGCACTGTAGTCCCGCCGCCGGCACTGTGACCGGTTGCATCGCGAACTGCCAGATGGTAAACACCGCGCTCAAAATGAAGAGCGCGTAAAGCACCGTTTCGAGAACGCCGCGGCCTTTTTCTTCCGACCGAATTAGGAGAGCATATGTGGATTCTTCGTGTTGTGTATTCATAGAGGTTTTTGGTTGACGCCTCCCCTATTGCAATCGTCATGCCAACGATGCGCGCGTCGACGCAAGCCGCTGAAAACAAGCGGAATACAGTTATCCTCGCCTTAGAATGGCGATTGCCGATGTTCCACCTTCGGGAACAATCCGTTCCGCTTTTGGGACGGATTGTTGACTCCCTCCCGACGCTATTCGAATCGCTGATCTTTGACGGAATCCGCGCGATTTTATTTCGCGTCGTTAGATTTCTTCCCGAACCACTTCCGCTTCGGTTTGGACTTGGGCTCCTCCGCTGCGACTGGCTTCTTCTCTTCCGCAGCCGGCGTGGCCGGAGCAGGCGCTGCTGCGGTCGGTTCCTTTTTCGCCTTCTTCGGTTTTTCTTCCGCCGGTTTTTCTTCTACCGGCGCGGCATCAACCCACTCAATAAATGCAACCGAAGCAGAATCGCTCTTGCGTTGCCCAAGTTTGACGATGCGCGTGTAACCGCCATTCCGATTTGCCGAGCGTGGGGCGATGCTGTCGAACAACTTTTTCACGGCGTTTTTTTGCCGCAATACCGCGAACGCGGTCCGGCGCGCGTGCAGCGAACCATTTTTTCCAAGTGTGACCATTTTGTCGGCGAGCGGGCGAACCGCTTTCGCCTTAGCGAGCGTAGTCTTGATATGCTCGTGTTCGATCAAGCTGCAAAGCTGATTAGCGAGCAACGCTTTCCGATGTTCAGCAGTGCGGCCGAGCTTGATCGTTTTTTTTTGGTGTCTCATGGACTGGTCGGGCTACTTGTCGATCCAAACGACGCCTATTGTTCCGTTCCCGCGCCGTTCATGCTCGCACCATCGGCGCTGGCGGGCATATCCACCATCCCGGTGTCGAATTTCATGCCCAGTCCCAAACCGAGCTGCTGCAATTTGTCTTTGATTTCGTTAAGCGACTTTTTGCCGAAATTCCGATACTTGAGCATCTCGCCTTCGGTTTTCTGCGCAAGCTGACCAACCGTCGTGATGTTCGCGTTGTTCAAGCAATTTGCCGCGCGCACACTCAGTTCGATTTCGTTCACGCTCATGTTGAGCAGCTTCTTGAGCTTTACGTTTTCCTCGCTAACGCCGGCTGGTGTTTCGTCGAATTCGATCACCTCTTCGTTGAAATTCACGAACACGTCGAGGTGATGGCGCAGGATCGCTGAACCTTGCAGCAAAGCGTCATCCGGCGTCAATCGTCCGTCCGTCCAGATTTCCAGGATTAACTTGTCGTAATCGGTCCGCTGGCCGACGCGGGTGTTTTCGACCGCGTACTTAACGCGGGTCACCGGCGAAAAAATCGAATCGATCGGTATGAGGCCGATCGGTTGGTCGGCGCGTTTGTTTTCCTCGCCTGTGGCGAAACCGCGGCCGACTCGGACTTCGAGCTCGGCATCAAATTTGTGCTTCTTGTCCAGTGTGCAGATGACCTGCTTGGGATTAAGCACGTCGTAGCCCTGCACGACCTGGATTTCGCCCGCGGTGACTTCGCCTTCCTTGTTGACCGTTAATGAAAGTTTCCGCGCTTCATGATCCTCGGCCTTAAATTTCACACGCTTTAGATTGAGGACGATGTCGGTCACGTCCTCGACCACACCAGGCAGCGTGGCAAACTCGTGTTGCGCGCCGGTGATTTTCACCGCGGTAATGGCCGCGCCTTCCAGCGAAGAAAGCAAAACGCGGCGCAGGGAATTTCCTACAGTGTGCCCGTAACCGGCTTCAAACGGCTCGGCAACAAACTTTGCGTAGGTATCTGTGGATGTCTCCTCATCTTTGACGAGGGTCTTTGGCATTTCAAATCGACCGTAACGTACTGGCATATAAACAATGAGCGATTAAGCGAATGAGTGATTTAGTGATTTGCAGAGACAAATCTCCCGATCATTCAATCATTGAATCGCTAAATTCCTTTCGCCGGGTTTCCCCTGGCGAGTGCGGCTTCACGTCAAGCGACGGAACCCCAGGGACCAACGGCGTAATTTTCAAAAACTCGCTGCGGAGTGTGGAATAAAGACCAAACCGGGACTTTTGCAAGCCCTCAAATGTGATTGTCGATCTTGTCTACCTTTCGACAATGTCGTCCGGCAGTTCGTTGACTGCTGTCGATCTTTTCGGGAAGTGCTCCGCCAGAACCCGGCCGATGTCCCGAATGGCCTCCACGATCGCGTCGGAGAATCGTTCACTGCGAAAATGCTCGCGCATAAGATCGACAATTTGCCGCCAGTAGGTTTCCCCGCACTTTTCGTGGATCGCCTGATCGCCAACCACGGCAAATTTGTGCGCTCGTGGCGCGACGAATATCAATACTGCATTGCGTTCGCGAGTCTTATGCATGCCAAGCTTTTGAAATCTTTTCTGCGCGGTGCTGAGCGGGTTGCCATTTAATTTTCCCCGCTGGACGTAAACGCGAATTTCGGCTGAGGTTTTTGCTTCCGCCTCTTGAATTGCCTGCACGATCCGGTCGTGCTCGAGTTTACTGAGAAATTCTTTTGTTCGCATTACCAACTTGATCCGGCGCCGCCTCCGCCAAAACTACCCCCGCCGCCGCTGAATCCACTAAAGCCTCCGCCGCCGGAAGACCAACCGCCGCCAGAACCGCCCGACCAGCCCCCGATAAACGGCCCGCCGCGACTTGAATACCGGTATCCGCGCCGTCGTCTTGCCACCCGCGAAATCAAAAATAGCACGATGAAAAAAAGGATCGGGACAATGAAACTGGTCGTGTCTACATGTGTTTGGGAACGACGTTCGAGAACGGTTTTTCCCGAGCCTTTATATTCGCCGCGAATCGCTTTGCAGATTGAATCGATACCGGCCGCGAGTCCGCCTTCGTAGTCGTTCGCCCGGAAGCGCGGTTTGATTTGATACTCGGTGATGTCGAATGCGGTGAC
>JALYUC010000208.1 GCA_030853965.1 Verrucomicrobiota bacterium
TGCGTTGGGTTGTTTAGAGCTGGAATCAGCCAGTGATAACTGGATGGCCTGAACACGGCCAGGTAATCGAAGGTGATTCCCCAACCGGCAGACTGCGTTAGCATATACATATCCCAGAGGCCCCTTCGTAATTGGCAGTAGATAAAGAAAAGAACCGCGCCCGAAGCCGCCGCCATCATTAGACCAATCGCAGGCATGTGTTGTCGAAACCACACCTGAGGCTCAAATGTCTTTTTAATTCCCTTAGTAAATACCGAACGCACAACGGGAAAAGCGGCGCAGGGAATTCCGACAATTCGTGTCGCGGACATAATCATCCCGTGCAACGCCGCCCAAATTTTCGCCGCACCGCCTTCTGCGCTGCTCCAGTAAATAAATCCGAGCAGGGACATGAGGAAGAGTGATTCCGAGTAGCCGGCGATGAGAAAGAATGCGGTGGGATGAGCGACGATGGACAACGCGCCGAGCAATTGAAGCGTGGGCGAAAGATTCCATCGCTCGCAAAATAAAAAGAAATAAGTCCAGAAACCCCAAGCTGCCACTTGCGCGGTAATGAGCAGGGCCTTGTCGGTTTCGAGATGCAACAGGTAACGAAGCAAACTCGCAATCGCCGGGTAGGCAGGGAAGAAGGCAACGTTCGATACTTGCATCACTTTATGGTCAATAGGAGGAACCGTCGTCTCGTACCCGCGATCGACGATGTTCATGAACCAGTAGCTGTCGTGCTGGATAAGCGTCGAATAACGATGAGAAAACGGCCCCTCCGGCGCAAGGAGGCCGACGGCCACGGTGATTTGCGCCAGCGTCACCAATAATCCAGCCATTAGGGGCTTAATTCTCCAACCTACCGAAGTGATTGGCTGACTAAGAGGAACCGTCGAGGTAATACGAACGCCCTCTTCGTTTCCAGCTCTTGCCAGTCTTTCGGTCGGTGCAGTTTCCAATTGCATCTATTTATATAAGTGGACGCTGATTTTCGTGGCAGAATTTGACGAACCCATATTGCGTTTATTCGGACCTAAGCTTCACCAACATCCTTTCGCGCGACGAGCGCGTCTTGCGCGTTAGATCGACAATCAATTAAGCGGCTGCTTCGTCTCCCGCGCCGGCCAGTTCAAGGTAGAGTTGCTCGTACCGCTGCGCCGAAGCGACCCACGAGAAATCGCGCGACATCGCCCGTCCCATCAATGCGATCCACAACGCGCGATTCCGGAAAATTTCACGGGCCCGTTTAATCGCATCCCAAAACGCCTCGGCTGAATATTCGTAGCAAAGAAAACCGTAGCCGCGGTCCGTCGTCGGGTCATAATCCTCAATGATTTCCTGGATCCCGCCGATTGCCCGCGCCACCGGCAGCGCGCCGTACTTCAAACTGTACATCGCGCTCAACCCACCCGGCTCGAAGCGCGATGGGATCAGGCTCACATCTATGCCTGCCTCGATTACGTGCGCGAGCCTTTCGTCGTAGCGTCTTTGATAGGCGAATTTCGTGGGAAACTTTCGCGCCGCGACAGCGAGGGCCGTTTCATACGCGGGATCTCCTTCGCCAAGAATGATCAGCCGGACATCGTCGGAAAGCAGTCGATCAAGCAGTGGCATAAGAATCTCGAACCCTTTTTCCTCAACCACCCGTGTCACCATTCCAAACAGGGGGCCGGTCGGAGCAGGCGCAAGCTGCAAGTGACCCAGCAACGCATCGCGGCAAAGTTGTTTGCCCCAAAGAGTGGCCGCATTGTAGCGCATGGGCAGGAGAACATCGGTCGCCGGATCCCAGCGCGTATAGTCAGCGCCATGTAAAATCGCAGTAAGTTTGTGCGCGTTCTCGCGCAGCACGGCATCGAGTCCGCAACCGCCATCCGCCGTCAACATTTCGCGTTTGTTGCGCTCGCTCACCGTCGTGATTTTGTCCGCAAACAGAATTCCGCCTTTGAGGAAATTCAATCTTCCGAAAAACTCGACTCCACGAAGAGTGAAAAAACGTTCGTGCAAATTGGTCAGCTTGAAATCGAGTCCCCAAAAACTTCCCTGTTCCGCCAGATGATGAGTGGTCAGCACCGTCGCAAAGGGCAAATGATAGGCGCGCACAAAAACGGGCACTAGTGCTGCCGCCCAATCATGGCAGTGCAAGATTTGCACTGACGGCGTCAATCGGCGCGCCAGTTCCAAGACGGCTTTGCAAAAGAAAATGAAACGCGCGGCGTTGTCTTCATAGGGTTCGCCGTGCTCTCCATAGATTCCCGGCCGGTCGAAAAACTCGTCGCACCGAACCAGGAATAATTGCACTCCGCCCGGACTGCGGCCTTCCAGGAACTCGGCGATATAAGTTTTTTCGCCGACCCGTACATCGACAGTCACTCCAGTGTCTTGCTCTTTGAACTCAGGGTTTTCTCGAATTTCGCGATAGAATGGCAGCGCGATACTTACTTCATGGCCGCGCGCACGCAGTTCGCGTGGCAACGCAGCCATCACATCATTAAGCGCGCCCCCTCGCTGCAAAGGCGGACCCTCCGCGCTAATCATTAAGATTCTCATTACCCTCGAAGTTTTACGCAAGATAAACACAGATTTTTCACGGCCAAACGGGCAGAGGACTGCGCTGCATTGAATGCATTCGTATTCTGCATCTGTGTTTCATCCGTGTTTATCTGTGGCTAAGAATTCGCGCTTCACCCACTCGAGCGCAGCTTCGCGATCTTTCAATGTCCCTTCAAGTTGTCGCGTCTCCACCGCTTCGAGAATTTCGCCAAACTTCGGTCCGGGCTCGAGACCGAGTTCCATCAAATCCCCTCCGCGGACGAGCGGTGGAGGAATGATCGGTTCGTTGGCGAATTCTTCGCGTTTGCCCAGCAAAAATTGGTAGTTGTCCATCATGCGATGACTGCTCTCGCAATCGACGCGATGTAACTCCAGCTCGTCTTCAAAAGTTGGCCGCGCCATGAACCGCTTCAATTTCGCGATGCGCATCCGCGGGACATCTTTGAAAACCATGTGCTGACGAACCGCCTCGACGGTGGCATCGATTTCAGCGCGTGAAAACCGCAGGCGGGTCATGATTTCCTCTGTCATTTCCCCGCCGATGCGGTCGTGCGCATTGAAGCGGATTCGCCCAGTCTCATCGACCGTCGCGGTGCGCGGTTTCGCGACATCGTGGAGGATCACGCTGAAAACGAGTGGCACCGACACTTTTTCGGGAAGCATCTCCAACATCAGGCGGGTGTGCAGAAATACGTCGCCCTCCGGATGAAATTGTTCCGGCTGCGCGCAACCTTTCATTGGTTCGGTCTCCGGCAAAATGGCGCGCAACAATCCGCTCTCGTCGAGCAAATCCCAGCCGCGCACGCGTTGCGGCGAAAGAAAAATGCGCACTAATTCTTCGCGGATTCGTTCGGCGCTGATTTCAGTAATCGATGGCGCATTCGCGACGAGCGCGTCCCACGTATGATTGTCGATCTTGTAATCGAGCACTGTGGCGAAGCGTACGGCGCGCAACATGCGCAGCCGGTCTTCCGAAAACCTTTGCGCCGCATCGCCAATGGCGCGGACTAACTTCGCCTCGAGATCGGCGCGACCTCCGACGAAGTCGATCACCTTGTTGGCTAATGGATCAAAGAACATTCCGTTGATCGTGAAATCACGGCGTTTTGCATCCTCTTCCGGCGACGAGAAATGGACCGCGCTCGGTCGTCTTCCATCGACATAAACGTCGTCCGAGCGAAAGGTCGCGACTTCGAATTGAGTTTCGTTTTCGATCACGACGATTACGCCGAACTTGGCGCCGACGGCGTGGGTGCGCCGGAAAATTTCCTGTACGATTTCAGGTCGCGCGTCGGTTGCGATGTCGATGTCCTTCGGCGATTCGCTGCGCACCAGATCACGAACGCAGCCGCCCGCGAAGTACGCGATGTGACCGTGATCGCGTAAGCGCGCCACAATTTCGCGCGCTGTTTGTTCCATTGGCGACATGGCTTTCATGGGAGAGGTGGTTCACCGAACCGCCCGGAGTTATCTTGCGGGCGCGGGCGATTGAGGTCAATCGCCCTACCTGTTACGCAGGTTGCGCTGCGCGTTTGCCTTGTCGAAACGAATGAATAATAAAGCAAGCAACCGCGATGCAGATGCACGAATCAGCGACGTTAAAGGCCGGCCACGGGTGCGCGAACGGCACGTGCAGATCGAACAGAAGAAAATCGATCACGTGTCCGTAAAGAAGTCGATCGGTGAGGTTGCCGAGAACACCGGCGAGAAGAAGCGCGAGCGAGACATCACGCCAGGCGTCCGGCTGGCGACGCCGAACCAGAAGCACCACCACAAAGAGAAGTGCGAGACAGGAAAGCGCGATAAAAAAAGTGTTATTGTTCTTAAACGAACCGAAGGCGGCGCCGGTGTTCGTGACATTAACAAGATCGAGAAAACTGGAAACCACAACGCGTGGCTCGTCGGGGCGGACAAACCGCAGGACCATTTGCTTGCTCCATTGATCGAGCACGTAGAGGGGCAGAGATAAAAAGAAAATAAATTTCATGTCGACCTAACCTTGTTCGCCGCGGCTGCCACGACCGCTTCGCAGCGGTCGCACACATCAGGATGTGCCTTGCTCAGGCCGACAGCGGGACGATGACGCCAGCAGCGCGCACATTTCCGAAATTCAGTACGCGTGACTACGGCCTTTACCTCCGCGCCATCTACCAACCGCAAATCGCTGAGAATAAAAATCTCCTCCAAGGAGCCCAAGTCCTTGAACCAGTCCCACGAGGATTCGTCCTTTCTCAGCTCAAGACACACTTTCGCTTCGAGCGAGTTGCCGACAATCTTACCTTGCCGGGCCTGTTCGATTTCACGACTGATAACGTTACGTAGTTGCAATGCCTCAGCCATTCGACTGGCGGAATCAGAGTCACGCTCTGCGCGCGTTTGCTCAGGGAATAATTCGAGGTGAACCGAGCCCCCCGCGCCGGAATATCCCCAGGCCTCTTCGGCAGTAAAGACGAGGATCGGCGCGAGCAATCGGCAAAGCGCATCGAAGATTTTGTGCATGGCGGTTTGCGTCGCGCGGCGGCGCGGCGAGTCAGGCGCATCGCAATACATCCGATCTTTGGTGATGTCGATATACAAACTGCTGAGATCGACAGCGCAGAATTGATTGAGCGTGTGATAAACCTTGTGGACCTCGAACGCCTCGTAAGCGGATCGACAATCGGCGATCACATGGTCGAGCCGATCGAGAATCCAACGATCGACCAGCGTGAATTCTTGTTTCCTGCCTTCGTGGCTTCCTGATTCGTAATCAAAAAGATTTCCGTGCAGGATGCGAAGGGTGTTGCGAATGCGGCGGTAGGTGTCGCCCAGCCGCGTGAAAATCTCCTCCGAGAAGGG